>DASPSM010000199.1:0-7007 GCA_035623955.1 Planctomycetaceae bacterium | reverse complement strand
TCCGATGGGACGAGCTTTGCCCAAAAACGGGGACTGACCCACTGACCCTTTACCGGAAGGGCAAACCAGCGCTCCAGCCGCAACGGGTCAGGGGTCTGTCCCCGTTTTTGGGCAAAGCCGATGGGACGGGACACTTTCGTTGACCTAGGGATCTGTCCCGCAGAATGTTGTCCCGCTGTCCAACTTGGGTGGACTCGGCAATCTGGGAAATGGCGAGTCGTCGCCAGTTAGGGCGGGAATGCGCCCTCACCCCGGCCCTCTCCCAGCGGACTGGGAGAGGGTGGAAGAGCGGGACGGGACACGCGCCGGCCCGAGCCCGCGAGTCCAAGGTCCCGAGTCCAAAGTCCAAAGTCGGGACAGGACACGCGCCGGTCCGAGCCGGCGGGTCCAAGGTCCCAGGTCCAAGGTCCAAAGTCGGGACGGGACACGAGCGGGACCGGACACGTGACGGTCCGAGCTCGGCTAAGTCCGAGATCCGATTTAGCACTGACCTTGGACTTTGGACCTTGGACTTTGGACTAACCATCGGGACGGGACACGCGCCGGCCGGAGGCGGCGCGTCCAAGGCCCCTAGCGGGGGGCGAGGGTCTTATCGCGCAAGAGCGGCAGGAAGTCGTTCAGGAATCGGGAGGTTGCGAGGGGCAGGCCCCCTTCCTTGGGGACGGCGTCGGTCGTCAGCACCTGCATTTTAAACAGCAGCGGGGCGGCGCCGTACTCGACGCGCGGATAAGCCGGAACGTCCCAGGCCCCCTTTTCGGACCAGCCATAGCAGACCGAGAATTCGCCCGACACGGCTCGGGGATTGGCGTAGCGCAGCAGCCGGAGCCGATGCCCAATGGAATCGGAGGTCGTCAGCTCGATGTCGACGGGCTGGTCCACGAGTTGATTGGCGCGGTTGCCGTAGCAAATCTCGGGGGGGTGACGAATCAGCGGGCCCGCGGGCCCGACCATCAGAATCACCGTGACGTCACGACCTAATCGCTGGTTGACGTAATGCCGGTTGAAGCAGCCGGCGCATTGCAGCTCGCGCACAGCCTCTTCGGGGACTTTCTCATCCTCCCCCTGCTGCTGCCAATCGCCGAACTGCGCGGGAAACTCGACCAGCCGCGCGGCGGCCCCGGCAAGGTCCGCCTTCCCGCGCCAACGCGACGTCAAAACTCCCTGGACAATCGCCGGCACGGCGGTCAGCAGAACCAGGCCGACAAGCATTGCCGCCAGCGTTCGCTTCCCGCCAGGAAAGTCATACTGCCCGAACATCGATCAGCCTCCCGAGGATACCGTCTGGCGAATGTGGGCTTCCAACCGCTCGATGATCGCGCGATCGCTGGCTGTGACGACGAGCGACGCCACGTTGAAGACCTGGGCCCGACGGTAGGTTGTCCGCGCCTCGGCCGGCCTGTCGGCGGCAAGATAGGCGTTAGCCAGGTGCAGCAATAAGAGCGCGTCATTCCCCTGGGCCGAGACGGCTTCGGTCAGAAGGACCAGCCCCTCGCGCGAGCGTCCGGCCAGCACGAGCAGCTGCCCCTTCGTGTCGAGCAGCGCCACATCGCTGCCGAACTTCTCCAAGGCGCGATTGACGGTCGCAAGAGCTTCGGAGATTCCTTCGGGGCGGTCGCCGAGCGCCAGGGCCAGGTTGTTGAGGGCCAGCTTGTCGTCGGGCCGCACCTCCAGCGAGCGGCGGTAAAGCGCGATCGCCTCATCCCGTGCGCCGGTGACGTATCGCAGGTTCGCAAGCGAATACAACAGCTCGGCCGAGCGCGGAGACTTCTCGAGGGCCGCCTGGAGAATCGGGCCGCCCTTTTGGGCCAACTGCGAATCGGTCGGCAGCAAGGTCAGGGCGTCGGCCAGGGCGATGGCCGTGTCCAAGCTCGAACAAAGGTGCCGGTCCGTCACCAGCCGAACGGCCTCGTCGACCAAATCCTGACGGGCCAGCAGCACCAGGAGCTTCATCAAGGTGTCGCGCCGCAGGACGTCATCCTTTTCGTCGGTGACGAAGCGCTTGGCGGCTTGATCGATGATCTGGCGGTCTTTTGCCGCCCGCTGGGTCGCCGGCAACTTGCTGGCGGCCGCCAAACGCAGCCGGACCGCGCTGACCCGGTTGAGCGAGTCCTGCTCCAAGCGAGCCAGGACGGGTTCGGCATAGTCGGCAAATTGGGGCTGCTCTGCCACGTTTCGCAGCAGGAATTCGGCGTAGCGCACCAGGTCGGCCGCCGTCGCGTCGTCCTGTCGGGAAAGAGCCAGGAGCTGTTCGTAGGCCGGCATCAACCGCCCCTCGTTCTCGTAGAGCGAGGCGAGAAGCAGGCGGTCCTGGCGTGCGGCTTGCTGCGGGATCTGCACGAAACCCTCGAGCAGTTCAGTCGCGCGGCGGCGATCCTCGACATTTCCGGTGCGGGCCAGCAGGATCGCCTCCAGCCGCTTGTCTCCCAAGCTGCTCTCGCGGGTTTTTGCCAGTTCCCGCAAGACTTCGGCCGCCTCGTGGAAGCGCTCCTCGCCCCCCTGCTCGGCCAGCGCTCGCACGAGCGTCCGTCGGGCTTCGATCGAGTTTGGACGCAGCTTGAGCAATTGACGGCAATAGGCCTCCGCTTGGGCCGGATCGTCGGTGACAAAGAACTGGGCGGCCCGCTGCAGCACGGTGGCCTGTGAGTCGGCTTGTGCGGATTTGATGGCCGCCAGATACAGCCGGCCCGCTTCCGCCCGGTTGCCGATGGCCTCGTACAGTTGAGCCAGGACGAAGACTCGCTGCGTTTCGGGAACGTCGATCCGTTGGGCGAGCCGCGTGAGCATGGCATTGGCGGCTTCGGCGTTTTTCTGCACGCCGGTGTAGAACCG
Organism: Planctomycetaceae bacterium; assembly: GCA_035623955.1. Lineage (GTDB taxonomy): Bacteria > Planctomycetota > Planctomycetia > Planctomycetales > Planctomycetaceae > DASPSM01. Next base: position 4,178 of record DASPSM010000199.1, on the reverse strand, counting down.
AAACAGGACAATCCAAACGCGGACGTCGTCGGGAGCCAGTTTGACGGCGTGCTCGTAGGCAATTTGGGCGCGCTTGACGGCCTTCGGATAGTCGGCCGAGCTTTCGGGCGTCGTCAACAACAAGGTGCGACCGAGACGGACGTAACTGGCCGCATCGTCGGGCTGCCGACGAACCCAGTCTTCGGCCAGCCGCAGGGCCTCCTCCGATTCGCCGCGTCGCACATAGATCGGAATGGCAGCGGACGACAAGCGGCTGGAACGCGCGACCGCCTGGCGCACGCGCTCGAACTCGCGGTCGGCCTCGGTAAAGCGGTGCTGGTCGTTGAGGAGGTCGATCAGCTCTTCCGAAAGACCGATGCTGCGGTTTCCCAGCCGAATGGCTTGCTGGTAAGCGGCAATCGCTTCATCGGTTTGATTTTGCCGCCGCGCCAACAGCCCCTGCAGCACCCAGCGTCGCTGCCAACTGGGCCGCAGCGCGGCAATCTCGCGGGTCAGCCGTTCGGCTTCGCGAAAGCGCGGATCGTCCGCCTCGACGATCTGCGACACAAGCCGCCGGACGCGCAGCTCGCGCCACAATGTCCCGTCGTCCCCCTCGATTTTCTTAAGGCGATTTTCGACGTCTTCGAGCGAAATCCAATCGCGGTCGTCGGCAATGATTTGTCCCAGCATGTCGAGCAACAGCAGGTTGGCCGGCTCCTCGGCCAGCGCCTCTTCCAAGCGCCGCCGGGCCTCGCGTCGGCGCCCCTGGCGCAGGTCGATCTCGATGAGCTCATCGCGGGCGGCTATCTTTCCCGCGGCGGAAAGCGATCCCTTGGCGTTCTCGAGGAGTTGCCGAGCTTCGTCGAATCGTCCCGATTCGACGGCCAGGCGAGACTCGAACGACACGATCGTCTCCCGGTCGGGAGCGTATTTCTCAAATTGCTCGATCGCTTTTTTTGTCTCGCTCGCGTCCTTACGGCGGTCCTGCACCATCGCCAGGGCCTGCCACAGCTGCCAGGTCTTGGGGGCACGAGACAGGGCGTCTGAGAGCACTTTGGCCGCCTGTTCGAGGTGCCCCTCGCTCACCTGGTACTCGGCCTCCATGATCGTCAGCGCGCCGCCATTGGTTTTGCTTTGGATGACTTTGTCGAACGCCTCACGGAAGTCGTGCCAATTGCGTTGCGGCGGCGCCAGGCTGACTTGTTCGAGAAAGTTCGCTCGCGCCAGAGCCAGCCAGTTGGCGGGTGATGGATCGCGCCGGGCCACGTCGCGGAGGTGTTGCACGGCGTCGCCCGGACGGCCGCATTGCTCGGTCGCCTGTGCCGCTTTGGTTCGCCACTGGGGAACGTTCTCGTCCAGTCGGCCCGCCGATTCGTAGGCCTCGGCCGCCTCGTCGTCGAGCTTCAAATCGGTGTAATAATCTCCCAGCTGCATCCAGCCGTCGGCAAAGGGGGTGCGGTAAACGCCGCTGGCCGAGCCGGCTCGCGTTCCGTTGAGGACGCTGCGCAAGGTCGTTGCCGCGGCCATCGTGTTGCCCTGCGCAGCCGCGGCGGCGGCTCGCAGCCGCGCGGTCCCCAGCTCGACGAGACTGCGGCCGGGCTCCATCAATCGCTGCAGCGACGCGTCAAGCGGGCGGAGCCTCTCCTCGGCGTCCGCAAACCGTCGCAGCTGAACGAGGGTCGCCGCAAGCGGCAGGACCAGCTCCATGTCGTACTCGTTACAGCTTGCGACTCCCTTGCTCCAGACCTCGACCGCACGGATCCGCGCCGCGTCGGTTCCTTCGTCCGCAATCAGCTGGCCCAAACGGGTCCAGCCTCGATAGTCGGTCGGCCGCACAACGGTCGCCCGCTCAAAGAACTGGCGGGCCGTCGGCAGATCCTTTTTCTCGGAAGCGCGTTCGCCGGCGAACAACAGGGCTTCGGCGCTTTCTTTTTTCGGATCTTTGCGCCCGATTTCCAGTGCGCGATCGAGATCGGCCTCGGAGCCGGTCGAAACCGGTTCGCTCGCGGCAACCAGCGACTTCCAATACAGGTATCGCGCCAGCCACGCCTCGGGCCGCTCGGAGCTTCGCGCGACCATCGCATCCATCAGGGCATCCGCCCGTTTTTGCCTGTCCGCAGCCGGCGCGCTCTTGAGTTGATGGCGCTCGATGTCGGCCAGTCGCGCCGCGAGCTCGATGTCGGTCGGATTCTGGCGGATTGCCTCTTCAAAGGCGGCGACGATCTTCTGCCATTCCTCCTCGGGCGTGACGACGTCTGCCCGCATCGAGCGTCCCAGCAGTGCCAGCGCCTGGAGCCGCGCCGCTTTTTGCCGCGCTTCCCTGGTCCGCCGAGTTGCCTCGGCCTGAGCGGTGGGAGTGGAATCCGCCGCTTCAAGCTCGGTGGTTGCCAAGGTGGCCGCAGCCGCCAGCGCTTCGTCGTAGCGCGACAATTCGATGGCCAGGTCCGCGTAGCGTTCGCCGAGCTCGACCCGACCCGGATCGAGGTTCCACGTATCGCGGTACAGCTCCATCGCGCGAATCTTGCGCAGCGAATTGCCGGCGACTTTGTCGACCGTTCGCACGAGCCGGACACGCACATCGATGTCGTTGGGATTAAAGTGCAGGTAGCGATCCAGGAAAACGATCGCTTCGAGGTCTTGGCCCTCTTCCTGCAGCCTGTCGGCCCGCTTCAAAAAGCGGTCGACGGTCCTTGACTGCTGCTGCTCGTGCCAAAAGTGGCCGGCGGGAATCACGCACGCAATCACCAGGAAGGCAATCGCAGTTTGCAGGAATGCGCGGGCCCTGGTCCGGCGAAATCTGAGCAGCGTCCGCTCCGTCGTCCAGAGCACCAGCAGGAAGAACCCAATCGCCAGCACGATCATGAGAATGCCGGCAAGGTCGTGAGAAAACCGCCTCGCCGACTCGCTCGACGCAAATTCGTACAAGAAGCCGGTCGTGGTGATCCGGATCACATTCGCCAGAATCGCAACGGGTGCGACGGCCGCGAGGAGGCATAAAGCGACAAACCAGCGGGGGCGAGTGACAATAATCGTGGCGACAGCCAGCGCCAGGATTCCGTAGAACATCCGCAAGCCGCTGCAGGCGCGTTCCACCTCGAGGATATTGTCCCCAAGCAGGATCGTCGTCCCTTCGGCAATCGCAGGCTGGCCCAGGCTCTGAAGCGTCCACGTGCTCATCGAGGTGGCCAGCGCCTGCAACTGGCCGCTCAACACCGTTTCGATGCTCGCCGGCAGGGGCACCATGAAGAACAAGAACGTCAGCGAGGGGCTGGCCCAAAGCATGAACCTCCAGCCCCCGAAGAGCCAGCAAACGCCAGCCGCCCAGATTGGAATCGAGCAGCTATCCAACTCGGGAAGATAAAAGCGTGCCCCCACCAACCGCAGGCAGGCCGCCAGCCCAATCAGCGTAAAGCCCCACCAACTCGGGCCAAGATGGTAGCGTGGCAATCGGTCCCGCCGCAGCCAGAGAAACCAGGCGGCCGCCGGTATAACGAGATAGCCATGCGAATAGTCGGGGCTCGAGTCCCAGGTGTGAACCAGCTCGACAAGCGTGGGCCAGTAGCACCAACCCACCAATGCCAGCAGCAAGATCCCCGCCCCAATCCCAAGTCTTGACACGCCACGGCGCGGCAAATCGACTCGGTCGGGTAACTCGGGATTGGTCGAACTTTCGGCGGTAACGCCGGCAGGACGCGCCATGAGTCGAACTCTCGAGGACCGTGTGAAGCAAACGCTGCGCCACAGCGAGCATCAACAAAGCAAAGGCTGCCTTGCGGGTTCGGCCACAAGGCAGCCTTGGTTGACTTCTCGATTGGCTACGTGTCCAGGACCGAGCCTGGAATGGGCGGCCCGCCTTAGACTGCAGGACGTTGCCGGCGCCACCACGCTCCTGCGGTCAGGACGGTCCCCAGGACCGACCAGACGATCAGAGAGGCTGGCTCGGGCACGACTGCCGAGTTATTGGCTGTGAAGACGCGGATGTCCTTGAAGCCGTCGTAATTCCCGGTTAGCGCGACTTCCAATTCGCGTCCCCCGTCGGTAATCGTGAAGAACTGATTGGTCTTCCCGACAATGCTTCCGCCGTTGTTGTTCGGGGTTCCGCCGCCGCTGTAATAGGTGGTGCCGGGAGCCCCGAACACGTTCGTCGCGATCAGGTTGGAAGGGCTCAGCGCCAGGCCGATGATCTTCGAGCTGAACAG
>DASPSM010000194.1:0-3383 GCA_035623955.1 Planctomycetaceae bacterium | reverse complement strand
GCGAGCCACCGCGGAAAGCTGAACGCCTCGGCAAAGTACGCGGCGGGATCGATCGATGGGTCGGAAAAGACGGTCCGGCCCAATCGCCGATATCGTCCCTCGGAGACTGGAACAGCGGCCGAGTCCGGCACTGTCTGAAATTCTTGAGTCAGCGTCCGCTGGCTTTGCCCAAAAAAGGGGACAGACCCCTGACCCGTTGTGGCTGGGAACCTGGTTTGCCCTTCCGGTAGGGGGTCAGTCCCCGTTTTTGGGCAAAGCCGCATCCGCTCGACGTTTCGCAACACACCATTCAAAAAGCCGGCCCAGCGTTCGCGGCCAAGCGACCTGGCCAGCGCGACCGTCTCGTTGACGGCCGCGTATGCCGGAATCGAGTCGAGGAACACGAGCTGATACGCCCCCAGTTGCAGCAAAGTCCACAGCTCGCCTTCGATACGATGGCGAGGGCGCTCGACGTGGGGATGAAGAATCGCATCGAGGGTCGCCTCCCGGCGGACGACACCGTTGGTCAACTCGACCGCCAGTCGCCGCTCGTCGGGCGAGGCGAGCGCGTCGCTGTTGAAGAACGGCTCGAGCAGCGTGCTGACGAAGCGGCCAGCGTTCTTATATTCGCTGAGCACCGCAAATGCGGCTTCCCGCGCCGAGCGCGCGTGGGCGCCGGCCCTCTGCCGACGAAAGCGTCGCTTGCGCGGCACGTGCTTCACGGCGCACTCCGGGGGCCGTGACAGGCAGCCGCCAGATCGTCGAAAAAGGCCGGATAGGTCTTGCGGACACAAGCCGGATTGGCAATCCGAATTCCGGGAACCCGGAGGCCCAGCAGCGAGAAGCTCATTGCCATGCGGTGATCGTCGTAGGTCTCGACCACGGTGGGTCGGAAGTGTCGCACGTCGGCGGGAGGACGGATCGTGAGGCCATCGTCGCATTCTTCCGCGTCGATCCCGAGGCGATTCAACTCGGAAACAACGGCTCGAATGCGGTCGGTCTCCTTGTGGCGCACATGCGCGATGTTGCGAATCCGTGACGACCCCTTCGCGAAAACTGCGACAGCGGCCAGGGTCTGAGCGGTGTCGCTGATGTCGTTCATATCGACGTCGATGCCACGCAGAGGACCTCCCTGCACGGCGATCGACGAAACGCCCCAGCGCACGGCACAGCCCATTTGCTCCAGCACCTCGACGAAACGCACGTCCCCCTGCAACGAATCGCGCGACAAGCCCTCCACGGTCACTTCTCCGCCCGTGATTGCGGCGGCGGCAAAGAAATAGCTGGCGGCCGACGCGTCGGGCTCGATGGCGAATGCCCGCCCGCGATAGGGCTGCGGCACGACGCGGTACCCTCCCGCCGCGAGCGGGCTTTGCCCAAAAAAGGGGACAGACCCCTGACCCGTTGTGGCTGGAAAGCTGGTTTGCCCTTCCGGTAGGGGGTCAGTCCCCGTTTTTGGGCAAAGCCCCGCGAGCGTCTCGACGTTGACGCCGAACGCCCGCATCACCCGGACCGTCATCTCGACATAAGGTTCCGAGACGACGGGCCCATGCGACGCCAACTCGACGGCCGTCTCCGCGCACGGTGCCGACATCAGGATCGCACTTAAGAACTGGCTCGACAGCTCGGATGGGACTGTCGCCCGTCCGCCGCGCAGCCCATCCGCCTGCACCACGACGGGCGGACAACCGCCGATCCCTTCGCTGCGAACGGACGCTCCCAGTTGGTTCAGCGCGTCGCAAAGTGGTCCGATCGGACGCTGCCGCATTCGAGCGTTGCCGTCCAGCCGGCGCGTGCCTTTCCCCAAGCAGCAAAGTGCCGTGAGGAAGCGAATGCTCGTGCCGCTGTTCTCCAGCCAAAGCTCGGCCGAGGCCGCGGGCGGGCGACCGGCACAACCGTCAATTTCGATAATCCCAGACGCACCATCGTGCGTCAGCCGCAGGCCCAGTCGCCCGAGGCTCTCGATCATCACCCGGGTGTCGTCGCTATCGAGGGCCCCCGTCAGCCGCGACGAGCCGTCCGCCAACGCGGCCACGATCAAGGCCCGGTTGGTAATGCTCTTGGAGCCCGGAGGACGGACGGTCGCGCGGATCGGCTGCCCGACAGGCTCGATGGCGATCCACGGTTTTGCCTCGAAATGGTCCATTCCGATCGATTGTATCGGATCGCTCGTGCGGACGACCGGAAGTTGCGGTCAGCGAACGCTGCGGCAAGCAAGAGTTTCATCGACTCACTGCCGCAGCTGCAACTTCGCAAGGGCAGGTACTCCGATGCGACCGGTAGGGATCGATTTTTAAGCGTCCGCAAATCGCAAGTACGTAAGCGCCGCAGGGGTTGCCTGCAAGGGACTGTCGCCACGAGTCGATACTGTTTGACATCCGAAACCGTGCGCGCGCCACCCGACTGTAGCCCGATCCGGTGTCCGGCCCAAAAAAGGGGACAGACCCCTGACCCGTTGTGGCTGGAAAGCGGGTTTGCCCTTCCGGTAGGGGGTCAGTCCCCGTTTTTGGGTCGCCAAGGTTGCAGGGCACGGTCCATGAGTGTTGCACCAAGGACGAGTTTTGATGAATTTTCGGGTCTTTCTGTTGATCGCGGCAATGGCCGCCTTCGGGGCCCTTTGGTCCTCGGACACGCGCTATCAAACCGAGCAGGTCGCGCTGGCCCGACTCGAGCGCGCCCGGTCGTCGAACGTCGTCGTCACGGTGATTACCGGCCGACCGACGCAACGCCCGGCCAATGACCGAGCCGGCGTGGCCCTGGTAAACGTCAGCGGCCCGCGACCTGTTATGTTCGACTGGGTGGTTCCGTCGCTTCGCAAGCTCCTTTCGCTCCAACAATCGCAGCTCGCTCTCAGCGAGAACGACGAGCCAATCGCGCCTGAGGTCCTGCTGAGCCGCCTGATCGTTGTCTCGACTCTCGGATTCGATCCGGGCAACGGCATCGGACTGGTGACCAACCGGGCGTCGCTTGCCAAAGCGCGAATCGAGGAACGCTTCTGCCTGGTTCGCTTCCGAACGCGCCAAGCGGCGTACTTCGCGGGCCGGCGGCTTGTCGCATTCCTGCGCGTGGGCATGTCGACTCGCGAAAAAGCCGGTCGATTGGCCCGCCTGCGTCCCCGCGAGATTCCGGTCAAGCAAACGCAGGCGCCGCCAGCGGGCGGCCGCCAGACCCGGTAAACGGAGAAGCACTTCGCGCACTTGACCTTAAATCTCCGCCGGGCTAGACTCGCTTGAGCCCATTGCCGAGAGGCCAATACGTGTTTCGTCGCCGCCTACTGCTGGACCTGCTGTTGATCCTTCCGCCCTGTGCGGAGAGGTCTTAGGTTCAGTTCGCGGCCGTCCCTGACTGATACAAACCCTGAGACCTGTGGTCTCAGGGTTTTTTTGTTGCTGGTTGCTGAGTTC
>DASPSM010000175.1:0-3583 GCA_035623955.1 Planctomycetaceae bacterium | reverse complement strand
CGCTCTTCAATCGTGTCCTTCGAGATGAAGCGAGTGACGATGACCGGGTTTTTCTGGCCGATGCGGTGGGCTCGGTTGATTGCCTGGTCCTCGACAGCCGGGTTCCACCAGCGGTCGAACAAAAAGACGTAGCCGGCAAACTGCAGGTTGAGGCCGACGGCGCCTGTGCCGTAACTCATTAAGAGCAGGTGGCAGTCCGGGTCCTCTTTGAAGCGTTTGAGCACCGGCTCGCGCTGGGAGGTGGCGACGCCGCCGTGGTAGACGAGCGGCCGGAACGCTCCGAGCCGCTCTTTGAGCCAGTCGAGGGCCTTCACCCATTGGCTGAAGAGGATGGCCTTGCCGTTGCTTTCGGCGATTTCTTCCATGTCGGCCAGCAGCCGGTCGAGCTTGGCGCTCTCGCCGGTGAGCGGATCGAAATTCGTGATCTGCTTGAGCCGCAGGACGAGCTCAAAAACGTGCTGGACCGAGATCGAATCGCCCAGCTCGTTGAGGTGGATCACTCCTTCTTTCTCGGCGATTTTGTAGGCGTGCTCTTGGGCCGGCGTCAGTTCGAGGTATTCGTCGCGATCGAGCCGCGGCGGCAGATCGGTGAGCACCAGCTCCTTCGTGCGCCGCAGGATGTAGGTCTTCGAGAGTCTTTGCAGCTGTTTGAGGTCCGGATCGGCCCGCGGCGGCACGACTTCCAGGAACTCGTAGAGCGAGGCCAGCTCCTCGGGCCGGTTCTCGATCGGCGTGCCAGTGAGGGCCCAGCTCCGCTTGCGAGGGATCGAGCGGGCGACCTGGGCCGTCCGCGATTCGCGGTTCTTGATCCGCTGGGCCTCGTCCAGCACCAGCAGGTCGATCCGCGGAAAATCGGCGTCGATCAGGTCTTCGAGATCGCGCGACATCAGCTCGTAGTTGGCGATCAGCACGTTGATGCCCGGCATCGTCCAGAGCATCTTGCGGCGGCTGGCGTCCCCTTCGAGCAAAATCACCGGCAGTTCCTCGGCCCAGAGCTTGAACTCACGCTGCCAGTTTGGAATCAGCGGCTTGGGGCAAATGAGCAGGACCCGTCGCGCCTGGCCGCTGCGCATCAGCAGGCGGATCGCGGTGATTGCCTGCATCGTTTTCCCGAGCCCCATCTCGTCGGCGAGCAAGGCCGAGTTCTGCGAAAAGAGCCAGGCGATCCCCTCGTATTGATAGGCGAAGGGCTCGAACGGCATCACCAGTTCCTGGCCGGCCAGCCAGGTCTCGAGTGGCGGCTGCAACAAATAGAAGAGCCGGTCCTGCAGCGAGAGCGCATCCTGCGGCGGCCGCAGCCGCGTGCGACCTGGCCGACGCGGCGGTTCGCCGGGAACCTCGGCGGGCGGCTCGATCGGTCGCAGATTTTCGTCCGGCTGCGGCTTCGGCGGCTTCGGGGGCAGAAACATCGCCCCCTCGGGGAAGAGGAGGCGAAACGTCACCAGGTGCGGTCGCTGCGGCTTCCAGGTCGGCTGCAGGCCGACGCGCTCGATCAAGTTGGCCGACGAGGCTTCGACCGGCGGCGTGCGTCGCAGCGCGCCGTTCATACCGGCGGCAAACACGTCCGTCGCGAGTTCCAGCGGAAGCTCGCAACATTCGACCGTCAGATCGGCTGCAGGGGGCTCGGCCCCCGCCGGCTGCTCCAGGGGCGCGTTGCCAGTGGCGGGTTGGCCGGTCACCGCGCGGCTCCCACTCGGGCCGTCTCGCCCAGTGCCTCGCGGACCCGCTCGAAGGGCTCGCGCAAATCAGCATTGTTCGGCACAACGCGCGCACCGCGGCTGGCGATCGATCGATCGTCGGCGTGGCTCGCGTGAAAGCGCAGGACCTGTCGGCCGAGCTGTATTTCGCTCTCGTTCGCGACCTCGGCCTTCTCTCGCGCTCCGCGTCGGCCTCGAATCGGCGCGACCGTTTCTTCGGCGGGGGGAATCAGAGGGGCGTCCGCCAGTGTGTCGGCCGTGCCGGCGTCCGCCGGCGGAGCAACGGCATCTATTTGCGACAGATTCAGAGCCGGCTCGCGGATCGACGAATCCAGCACTGACTGATCGAGGGTCCGCATCTCAATCGGGCTCGAGTCCTTCGAGTCAGCGTTGGTCGAATCGACAAGCGGATCTGCCGGCTCCTCGACCACGACCACCGGCGGCTCGGCAAGAGTCAGCTCGCGCTTCTCATCCGACGCCTCGGGTTCATCGACGGAATCTTCGGGCGTCGCAGGCGCGGCCGGTGCGCTGGCCGGCAAATCCTCCACGCAGGCGACCGGAATCTCGACCAGCTCGCGCAGCCCGAGCAACTCCTCGCGTTCGGTCAGGACCAGATGCGGCTTGACCCCCACCTTTTCGATCAGCGTGCGGCCGATCAAATCGCCGAGGACATACGGAACGAGGGTCGGGCCGTAGAGAATTTCCTGGGTGCGGTTGGGCTTGAGCGGAGCCGTGCACTGGAACTCGAGCGGGCGGCCGAAGTGATTCGTGACGAGCAAGCCGCCGACGTAGCCGCGGTCGGGAATCTCAATCGCTGTCAAAAAGCCGAGGCGGAACAGTTCCTTGCCGGTGTCGACGGACATGCAACAAGTTCCCCAGATCCCGTAGCCGGACCCTCGCCGCCGGTCGGCCGTGCAGAGGTTAAATTCGACGCGCCCCGGCAAGCGACTTGAGGATTCAGGTTGCTAAGTGCAGCCAAATCGCGTGCCCAAAAACGCACGCTCAACTCATGCTGCCCGTTGATGATGCGTGCAGTCAGCATCGAGCCGTGACCGGGGTCAAAATGGCAGCCCAGCGTGAGACTTGCGCCGATTGGAAAGGGTTGCGACTGGTACGGATTTGCGCGTTTGCGGTATCTTGAACGAACCTACCGGGCGAGGAGGATCCGATGTGTCTTCCGAAGCGCGTCCGGACCTTTGACAAGTTCTTGACCACACCACGCTTTGGTCTCTTATCTGCGCGAACCCGGCCCCTTCCTCAGTCGTGAGGAGATACGCGAGCGCGTGCAAACGCCGCGCTTGCGCGAGTTGATGCGGGCGGTCGTGCCGGCCAATCCCTTCTGGACGGCAAAATTTTCCGCGGCAGGCTGCGAGCCGGGCGACTTCAATTCGCTGCACGAGTTCTACCGCTTGCCGCCAACGACGAAAGACGAGCTCGTCGCCGACCAGCTGGCCAACCCTCCGTATGGGACGAATCTCACCGATTCCCTCACCCAGTTTTGCCGGCTCCATCAAACATCCGGCACGACGAGCACGCCGCTCCGGTGGCTCGACACGCACGAAAGCTGGCATTGGGTGACCGGTTGCTGGGAAGAGATTTTCGCGATCACTTTGACGACGGCGCAGGATGTGATCGCGTTTCCCTTTTCCTTTGGACCGTTCTTGGGCTTCTGGGCTGCCTTCGACGCCGCCAGCCGAATGGGGGCGCTCTGCCTTCCCGCGGGCGGACTGACCAGTCAGGCCCGATTGCAGATGATCGAGGACAATCGCGCGACGGTCGTTTGCTGCACGCCGACCTATGCGCTGCGACTGGCGGAGGTCGCTGCCAAGGAGGGGATCGATCTCAGCCAGAACACGGTTCGCTCGATTATCGTTGCCGGCGAACCG
>DASPSM010000173.1:0-2615 GCA_035623955.1 Planctomycetaceae bacterium | reverse complement strand
TAAAGAAGAGCCCAATCTTCGCCGAGTTCACCAGCCGATTGTTCGACCGGCTGCTTGCCACCCAAAAGATCAACCATTGGGCGCTGGACTCATTGTTTCGCACGGCGTCTGACGCGAAACGGCCCACGGCGGCCCAGCGCTGCCTGCGGTTATTGAATGAACACATCCAAAGCCGGGAACTTTCGGGAGCCCGGTTGGAGGCAGTGCAACGCGCGCTCGCGCCGCAACTGCACCAAGTGTTGGAGGGGCCGCGTCAAGGACCGTTGTATCTCGACGTGATGCTGCTGACCGCCGCCTGGGGGGATCCCGCGGGGATCGCCGCCGCCCGAGATTTGGCCGCGGACTCGAAAGCGCCCGACCGCCGCAGAATTGCCGCAATCGAAGCGCTCGCCGCGACGAAGGACGACACGATTCTCGATGCGGTCGAGGCGTTTTTGGCCGCACGAAAGACATCGCCGCCCGGATTCCGCATTCGGCTCTTCGGCGCTCTGGCCCGGCTCGACGCGCCAAAAGTCGCCGACCTGGTGCTGGCCCACTACGGGCAGCTCGACCCGGACGAAAAGCCCATGGCGCTCCAGCTGCTCACCCAACGTATTGGCTGGAGCAAACAGCTTCTCGCGGCCATCGGCAGAGGCCGCTTGCCCGCGCACGATCTGAATCTGTCGCAGGTCCGCAAGCTGATCGCATTCGGCGACAAGGAGCTTATCGACGAGGTCCGTGTGCGGTGGGGAACTATCCGCGATGCGCGCGACCCGAAGCGCGAGCAGGTCATCGGCCGCATGCGCACGCTGATCCGCGCGAATCACGGCAACGCGGTCGCCGGCGAAAAAGTCTTCGAGCGGGTTTGCGCCCAGTGCCACAAGATCCACGGGAAAGGCAACGACGTCGGCCCGGAAATCACGAACAATGGCCGCAGCTCGTTCGACCAGTTGCTCTCAAATATCTTTGACCCAAACCTGGTGATCGGTGTGGGCTATCGGGCCGTGGTCGTCGTGACCAAAGAGGGCCGCGTGCTGACAGGCATCCTGGCGGAAGACAACCCCCGAAGGGTGGTCCTCAAAACGCAAGGAGGAAAGCTCGAGACGGTTCCCCGTGATGACGTCGACACCTTCAAAATCACCAACATCTCGCTAATGCCCGAGCAGATCGAAAACCAGATGCAGCCGCAAGAGATCGTGGACCTCTTTACTTTCCTGTCATACGACAAGCACCCGAGCGACCCAACGGCGCGGCAGCTGCCTGGATTGCATTGACGACTTGAGGCGGGCGCGGGCTTCTCGTCAGGCGGGATCCCGCGGCTTGGAAGCGGCAAGCTTTCCGATGGCGTGAGGTGGGCCGGCAATCCGCGGCATCAGGAGCAGCAGCGTTTGCTCGCGCCCTAGGGGCTGAGCGATGATTTTCGCCGGGGGGTGCGGACCTCGGATACTCACTCTGGCTGCTGCGGTCGAATCGGTCGTGGTCGCTGGCGCGGGCTGCGTGCTGAAAGGTTCGTCGACGAACAGGTTGATGACTCCGGTTGCTCCTTCGCGAAGCACGACTTCGGTGTTGAAGCGGACTGTGACGAGTTGCGGTCGCTCCGGGCGAGCACGGTTCTCGAGGCGACTCGATTGCGCTCGAACTTCGATCCGGATGGCCTCCTCGGATTGACTGGTCGGCCGCACGCGAAGCTTCGTGATTGCCGAGGCAGCTGGGTTAGCGGCCGTATTCGCTGACGGGGCTGCCGTGTCGCGCTCCATGGACTCAGCGGAATCGGCACTACTCTGCGATGCGAGCGTCTGCTCGCCCCATTCCAACTCGGTCCAGGTGCCGCTGATTGTCTGCAGCTGGTTGCTGACGAGAGGAGTCGCGTGACCCAGCCCGCTGATTTGATTCAACACGGCCGGCAATTCGGATTCCACAATTCCAAAGCTGTTGCGCCACTGATCCCACGGAAGTTGCCGGCCCGCGTTGGGCCAAACGCTCAGCACGACCAGATCGATCGCAATCCGCGGGGACGTTGAATCGAGTTGGCGGCAAAGTGCGTCGATGCGGCCGATCGCTTCCGGCCGATCGGATACGATCAGGACCCCCGATTGGTCCGCGGACATGCCGTCGGTACTCGGGCGTGAGCGCTCCGCGACTTGTGGGGCGTCGCTCTGGGGGGAAAGCTGGCTGTTCGCCGCGATCGCCTCCCCACGCGCGGTCAGGAGCGGCCGGACGAACCGCTGCAGGCTGACTGCCGACATTGAGACTGGCCGGTAACTGCGCGTCACGAGGGGCGCCTGGTCGACGGATGCACCGTCAATCGGTTGATGCGTACCGTTTGAGCCTCCCAGCAGCGGGCCGAGCTGGATCGTCGGGCCGTGGTCCGACTGGGTGGCCGAATGCGCGGCGTTCCAGAATCGAGCCGAATTTTTAACAGGGCGTGCGGCGGGACCACCCGCGCTTGCTCCCGACTCGTTTGCGACTACTGTTTGCGAAACAAGAGAGCTGGGGCTTGCTCCGCGTTCGGCCACCAGGCGGGCGACAGGCGACTCCTCGTGCAACAGGGCTACCATTGCCAACAGCAAAGACCCGATGGTCATCGCGCGGATGGCCGTCCGGAAAGGCCGTGCGTTCGCGTGCCGCTTTCTACG
>DASPSM010000382.1:0-12852 GCA_035623955.1 Planctomycetaceae bacterium | reverse complement strand
CGAAAAACCACCGATAAGTGCCGCCGTGACGGGGACCGGAAACTCAACCGTTTTTCAGCACGCTGTTTCGCGTGCCGGATTCTCATACGTTTTGGCGGAATGCGGCCTGAAACTGCGTGAGCGGACCGAACGCGCTGAAATCGGCGGCAGAATTCGAACGTTTTTCACTACACGTCCTTGCTTGCCGAAACTAGGGCCATGCGTACCGAGAGGTTCCCCCAATGGAATCTGATCGATCAGAAAACGTACGAGTATCCGAAACAGGTCCGCCCAAATATCGACAAACGGCGATGACGCCGGGTCGTGCGCTGCCGCGAAAGCTCTCGATCGACTCAGTTATCTACCGGTGAAGATTTCGTGTCGAGAACTCTACCGTTTCCTGTCAGCGCCGTCTAACCACCGATAAGTGCCGCCGTGACGGGGACCGGAAACTCACCCGTTTTGCGGCACGCTGTTCTGCGTTCCGGATTCTCACACGTTTTCGCGGAATCCCGGGCTCAGGCTGAGAGAGCGGACAAACCGCGCTAAATTCGGCGGCAGAATTCGAACCTTTTTCGCAACAAATGCTCTCAGTCATTCCACGTATTTCGCACAGCGGCGGGCGAAAGGAGTAGATTCGGCAACTGCAACGTGATTATGCTGCACACATCATTTCCGAGCCCCTCTGGAGCCGGTATGAGCGAGGTCACGCGAATTCTGTCGGCGATCGAGCAGGGTGATCGCCAGGCCTCCGAGCAGCTGTTGCCGCTGGTCTACGACGAGCTCAGACGCCTGGCCGCCCAGAAGTTGGCTCAAGAGAAGCCCGGCCAGACGCTCCAGGCCACGGCGCTGGTGCACGATGCTTACATTCGGCTGGTCGACGTCGAGAAGGTCCAACACTGGAACAGTCGCGAGCATTTCTTCTCAGCGGCCGCTCAAGCCATGCGGCGAATCCTTGTTGAGAACGCGCGGCGCCGCTTGACCCTCAAGCGGGGCGGTGATCGCGACCGCGAAGAGGTTGCCCCGGCAGAAATTGTCGCCCCCGAGGTTTCGGACGATCTCTTAGCTCTGGACGAGGCCATGAATCGACTGGCCGAGGTCGATCCTCCTGCCGCCGAACTCGTTAATCTCCGCTATTTCGCGGGACTCACGTTGAAGGAGGCTGCCGAAATCTTGGGTGTCTCTCCCCGGCAAGCCGATTTTCTCTGGTCGTATGCCCGCGCGTGGCTCCGCCGCGAGATGCATGCCGACTAAGACGGCGACCGCGAGAAAAATGTCCGAAAATCTTTGCGCGACGGCGGTTCTGAATTCGCATAGTTTAGTGGCGGCGAACGACAAACAGCCGGCGAAGCGTGAGCGATGACAGAGCGGGAAATCTTCATTGAGGCCCTGCAAAAGGCCGACGCGGGCGAGCGCTCGGCGTATCTGGATGTGGCCTGCGGACCCGATCGGGAACTTCGCCAGCGGGTCGAACAGCTTTTGGCGGAACACCACAGGGAGGGAAGTTTTGTCCTGGACTCGCCTTTGGCGGCGGGGTTCGCCCCCACCGTCCATACTTCGCCCGAAATTAGCGAAGCGCCTGGCAGCGTCATCGGCCCCTACAAGTTGTTGGAACAGATCGGTGAAGGGGGCTTCGGCTACGTCTACATGGCCGAACAGCAGTTGCCGGTCCGACGGCGAGTGGCGCTCAAGATCGTCAAACCGGGCATGGACACCAAGGAGGTGCTCGCACGATTCAAGGCCGAACAGCAGGCGCTGGCGCTCATGGATCACGCGAACATCGCACGGGTGCTCGACGCCGGAGCAACGGCCGCCGGTCGGCCTTACTTCGTGATGGAACTGGTCCGTGGCGTCCCGATCACCGAGTATTGCGACCAGAACACGCTGGCTGTCCACGAACGCCTGGACCTGTTCGTGCAAGTCTGCCACGCGGTGCAGCACGCCCACCAGAAGGGGATCATTCACCGCGACATCAAGCCCTCCAACGTGCTGGTCACGATGCAGGACGCACGCCCGATGCCCAAGGTCATCGACTTTGGCGTCGCGAAGGCGATCGACCGCCCGCTCACGCAGGAGACTTTGTTCACGCGGTTCGCCGAGATGGTCGGGACACCCGTCTACATGAGCCCTGAGCAGGCGGAGATGACCAGCCTCGATATCGACACCCGCAGCGACATCTATTCGCTGGGGGTGCTGTTGTATGAGCTGCTCACCGGCAGCACGCCGTTCGACAAAACTCGATTGAAGCGGGCGGAGTTCGATGAGATTCGCCGCATCATTCGGGAAGAAGAGCCGGCCAGGCCCAGCACGCGGATCAGCACGATGGGGCAGACGGCTGTCGCCGTCGCCGCTCATCGGCACGCCGACCCGAACCGGCTGAGCCAGCTCATCCGCGGCGACCTGGACTGGATCGTGATGAAGGCTCTCGAAAAGGACCGCACCCGCCGCTATGAGACGGCTAACAGCTTGGCGCTCGACGTCGAGCGCTACCTGGGCGATGAGCCGGTGCAGGCCTGTCCGCCGTCGACGGCGTATCAAATGCGGAAATTTGTGCGGCGGCATCGCGGCGCCGTGCTCGGAGCGTCGGCGATGTTGGCCGCACTGGTCATCGGCATCATCGGCACGACTTGGGGAATGATCCGCGCCACGGACGCAGAGGCGGTCGCCGTGAGAGCCACGAACCAAACGAAAGTCGCGCTGACGGAAAGACAGCGCGCGCTCACGGAAAAACAGAGTGCGTTGACGGAAAAAATTGCGGCATTGGCCAAAGCCCAGAAGAGCGAGCGAACGCGCTCGGAGCAGCTCTGGCAGTCGCTCGTCGCCCAGGCCCGGACGCTGCGTCTCAGCCGCCGTCCTGGCCAGCGATTTGAAAGCCTGGCAAGGTTGCAGCAGGCGACGCAACTGGCCCGGACGCTGAAGCTGCCTCCGGCCAACTTTCATGAACTGCGCAACGCCGCGATCGCCGCTCTGGCCGTACCCGACCTTTATCTGGACGGGCCCTGGAGTACCTGGCCCGCCGATGCGCTGGCTGTCGATTTCGACGAAGCGCACGTCATCTATGCGCGCACGGATCGAGCCGGTAGCTGCAGCATCCGCCGCGTCGCCGACGATGTCGAGATCTGCCGGCTGCCGGCATTGGGCTGGCCGGCCTGGCCACGTTTGAGCCGTGACGGCAAGTACATCGCTGTCACGCAACTCAATCGGGCTATTAGCGCGCCGACGGCGGTGCATGTGTGGCAGTTGGACGGACCGACGCTACGTCCGATCTTGTCTGATCCGAAAGCGCGTTGCGCTGACTTTCGAGGTTCGCAACAAGTCGCGCTTGGGTACCAGGACGGCTCGATCGGGCTGTTCGAGCTGCCCAGCGCCCGTCAACTCAGTCGGCTGGCGCCCGATACCATCGCGCACTCAATCATGATCGCCCTGCACCCGACAGAGCCCCTCGTGGCGGCGGCTTCTTACATCGATCGGGTTGTGCAATTACGCGACATTCGGACCGGCAAAGTGCTCGCCTCGGAATCGCAAATCGACCGCCCTCTGGCTCTGGCCTGGCATCCCGAGGGGCGGACACTCGCCGTCGCAAACAATCAACGTCAGATTCGCCTTTACGATCGCAAGACCTGGCGAGCCTATCGAACGCTCGAATCCGAGCTGTACGCAACCTCGATAGCATTCGACCCCGTCGGTGACTGTCTCGCCGCCAACGAGTATGGCTCGAAGATGGAGTTGCTCCGTGTGGCCACAGCTGAGAGGTTGATGCTGGCCACGTCGACCCCGAGTGTGTGCCGCTTTAGTCGGGATGGGCTGCGATTGGCGGGTGGCGTCCAAGCCGGCAAACTCGGAACCTGGCGCGTCGCCGCGAGTCAGGAATTCCGAACATTGGCCCGCAGCAAACCACTACCCAAAAATGGACACTACATCGGTGTCGCACTGCACCCGGATGGCCGAATGCTCGCTTGTGCCATGTCGGATGGTTTCGGCCTCTGGGACCTCGAGAACGGCGTAGAGATCGGCTTCATCCCCAGCAACTGGGGCAACAGCCGCGTTTTGTTTGAACCGTCCGGATCCCTTTTGACGCTCTCCTTTACCGGCCTCTCTCGCTGGCCAATCCGTAAGAGTTCGGAGCCGATGGGCGCACTGTCGATCGGCCCACCCGAGCCGCTGCCTTTGCCCAACGGCTCAGACCTGGAGCAGAGCCGTAACGGCCGCGTCACCGTAAGCTGTGATCGAGCGGTGTCGACCCAGCAACCTTACGCCGGTGGTTGGATCCTGCACGGCGACCAGACCAAGCAACCGATCCGCCTCGACCCCGGCACAGATGTCAGTCACATTGCCGTCAGTCCCGATGGCCGCTGGGTCGTTACCGCGACGCACGTGATTGGGTTGGCCAAGATCTGGGACGCTCGCGACGGACGATTCGTCAGGCAGTTGGCGGTTTGGGGCGCCACTCTCCCGCGATTCAGCCCTGATGGACACTGGCTCTCGACTCGGCTGGACGGCGGACGCCTGTTTGCAGTAGGCACGTGGCAACCGGGGCCGCGTCTCGGCGAAGACGCAGTGTTCGCCCCCGATAGCAAACTTGCGGCTGTTCCCGCGCCGGCCGGTCTGCGCTTGGTGGATGTCGCTTCGGCCCACGAGGTCGCCGTGCTAGAGGATCCCACTTTGGATCCGATCATCCATGCCGTGTTCACGCCGAACGGGACGCGGCTGGTCGCAATGTCTCTCACGGGGATTCACATCTGGGACTTGCGGCTCATTCGCCAGCAGTTGCAGGAAATGGGCCTCGACTGGGACCGGCCCGAATTCCCGCCGTCCCCCGGCTCCCGTGACAGGTTGGGGCCTTTGAACGTGGAGATCCGACTCGGCGATCGATGGGTGGCCGAACCCCCGGAGGACACCGGGGACAAGCAACTGCCCAAACAACCCAAGCCAGGTTCATAAGCCTGGCGGAAGGCGAGCCGCGCACGCAGTCCGCGAGCCTGGTCGCTCGAGGAAAGCCGCTTACTTCGTGCGACTCTGTGTTGTGGAGAGCCGCCGCTTACTTTCGTGCGCGGCTCTTGACGAATTGGGCGCCGGTTTTCCGGCCTTACCCCCGCCCCCCGCGCCGCGCGTTGGACAACTCTTGAAGTCTGAGAAATCCAATTCGAAGCCCGCCCATTTCGCCGCCCGAAAAAGGGAAAATTTCAGAAAAACATTAAGACGCGTTGCGCAAATTGGTCTCGAAATGCGCACGTGTTATTAGGGATGCCCACGAATCCACCACGAAGGCTAAGACCAGCAGCGAGTCCGCTTTCGCGAAACTCATGAACCGAACGGTTGTGCGCCCGCGCTCCCTGCATTTCCGCGATCAACGAGGAAAGACTTGCCGAAAAACCGCCGCGACGTTTTACGCAAATCACCCTTCGATTTTGCACTTTAGACAGGACACCGCTCAGCGGTCCAAGAAATCAAGAACCTTCGAACTCTCGGTTCAAAGGAAGGGGATCGTTCCAAACCCCAGAAGAGGGAGGCGTGAGTCGATCGTCGGAGCGCGATCGAACGCCCGGCAATCCGTTGCCACAAAAAGACTCTGCAGGCGGATCCCCTCCCGCGGAAAGGACTCAACTGAAACGCGGCCGTCGGATACGGACGCAATCCCGGGCCGCTGACTTCCGGTGTGACTTTCTTTTTCAGCACAGAAAGGCGCTTGCCATGTCGTTGAGGCCCTTGAAGCAGTTCTGTGAGAGTGTCTGGGCTGCGAAGCAGCCTGCTCGTCGCCGGGGATGGCATCGGCGTCCGTGTGCGGCCGACGTGTTGGAGTCGCGCGTGCTCTTGGCCGCAACGTTATGGGTCGATCCCGCGCACGCAGGCAACTTCACGTCGATTTCGAGCGCCGTGGCCGCCGCCGCTCCCGGCGACACGATCAAAGTCGTCCCCGGCATCTACCAGGAGAGTGTCGCGGTGCCGTCGACTCTCGCGAACCTGACGATCGTGGGCGGCCAGGCTCAGTTCGCCGGCCAGAAAGGCCCCTCGATCATCCAGAGCGACACCGACGGCATCAACCTTGGGGCCAACGACGACATGGTCAAGGGTTTCACCATCGAGCCGCAGACGACGGCGGGCTTCGATACGGCCGATGGGATCGTGATCAGCAGCGGCTCAGGCGATTCGATCCTCGATAACACGATCGAAGACGAATCGTCGGGCGTTCTGGTGATCGCCGACGGCAGCACGATCAGCGGCAACACGATCGAGGAAAGTGTCAACGGTGTCGTCATCGACGGGAGCGGCGACACCGTCTCAGGAAATACACTCGAGTTCGATGGTGGGCCGACGCCCGTCAGCGGCGGCATCGTCGGCGGCGCCTTCGGCTCGATCACTGTCTCCGGCAACACCGTGGAGCATAACTACCAGAACGGCATTAACGTCACCGCCACGACCACGGCGACGGTGATCGGCAACACGGTCGAAGATACCAGCGCCGGTCCGGGAGTTCAGGTCTACTCGGAAGCGTCAGCCGTTGTCGAATTGAATGTGCTCAATTCCAACGGCGGTTACGGCCTCGACGTCATCGGCGCCGAGACGGCGACTGTTCTTGGCAACACGGCCAACGACAACACCTCGACGGGGTTGAACGTGATCGCCTCTACGAGCGCCACGGTCTCGAGCAATACCACCAAGGGTAATGGCGACAACGGCATCTTTGCCAATGCGCCCCAGATCACGCTCGACGGCAATACGTCCAATTCCAACCAGGGATCCGGCTTCATCACGCCGACGGGCACCATCACGGTGACGACCGCCACATTGATTGGCAACACGGCCAATAACAACGGTATCGATGGGCTCGTCGTCGAGAGCGGCTCCGCGACGTTCAACGAGAACACGGCGAACGGCAACGTCTACGGCGCTGTGATCGAGGCGACCGGGCAAGCCACGGTCCTTGGCAACACGACCAACAAGGACGCATTGGGCATGGAAGTCTTTGCCGGCTCGGAAACTGTCAGCAGCAATACGGCTAACTCCAATATCAACGACGGAATCTTTGTCGACGGTGGTCCGGGGACGATCAGCGACAATACGGCCGATTCGAACCTGGGGGCTGCCGCGAACGGGGGCGCCGGAATCGCGATCGAGGGCAATGTGACTACGATCATCGGCAACACGACTTCTAATAACGTGGGCGACGGCTTGCTCTTGGCCAGCGTCAGCGGAGCCAACATCACGATCAACACGGCCAAGGGCAATGGCAACAACGGCATCGAACTCGAGGGCTCCAACGACAACACGCTTTCGGCCAACACGGCCAGTAGCAATTTGGCTGATGGAATCGTGGCCGATGACGGTTCGTCAGGAAACGTCATCACTGATAACACGGCGTTAAAGAACGGAGCGTTCGATCTGGCCGACACGTCGACAGGCGGAACGGGCACCGCCGGCACGGACAACACCTGGTCGGACAATACGGCCAACACCGCCAACCCGGCCGGCCTGCTCTGAAAAAGGACTAATGCCGCAGTCGCGCCTGGGCCACGTCGGCGCTCAGCAGTTTCTTTTAAGACGCACTGCTGGGCGCTCGACGGGCCTGCCGCCGGCTGGAACGAGAGTTTGTAACTCAGCTCAACTCGCGATCGCGAATCACAAGGAGAATACGCTCATGCTCAATTCCAAACTCCGTCAATTGCTGGACTCTTTTTCGACGACTCGCGCGAGCAGCGCACGCCGCAGAAAAGCATGGGGACCGTTGGCCGCGCTCGACCGGCCGGCCGAGGTCTTGGAGCAGCGGACGCTATTGACCGCGGTCGCGCTGCCTTACCTTGTCTTTTCAACTCAGCCGAGCAACATCGTCGCCGGCCACGACTTGTACTTCAGAGCAGAGGTGATGATCAACGTGAAAACCAACCAGGGGACCGTCACTGAAGTCGACACCGCCTTCAACGGCACGTGCTCGTTCACGCCCATCGGCCCGGGGACGTTCGACACCCCCTACGACTTCACGGGGACACAGGGGCCGAATGCTCCCTTCTCCAGTGTGACGCTGCCCGTCGTCGACGGCTTCGTCGGAGATCATCACAAAGCGACGTCAATCGACACGGCCGGCAACTATGAAATCCAAGCTGTCGCTACTTCGTCTACACCGGGAGTGAGCGTGCTGCCGGTGAATTCCAGCACGTTCACTGTCACGCCGTTCTCGGCCACCGATCGTCTGGTCTTCATCAAGGCGCCGAGCGAGGCCGCCGTTGACGCGCCCATCAGCGCGACGGTTGCCGTCGAGGACCAGTTCGGCAACATCGACACCAGCGTGAACAACGTGCCCGTGACGCTGCTGGCTATTCCCGGCAACGGTTCGACGTCCGAAATCAAGAACGGCGAGGCGACGTTCAACGACGCCGTCTTCGTTGCAGCAGGCCCAGACACGCTGCTCGCCGTTGCCTCGCCACCAACCGGGGGCTCCCTGGCCGCCACGGACGTTGTCGAGGTCTTCGGGTCGAACGGCGGGGCGAGTTGATCAGCCGTTGGCGGGTGCGGATCGATTGCCTCTTGGGCTGTAACAAAATGGCCGGGGACAGTCCTCCCTCTGAAGACCTTTGTTTACACGCTCTTAGTCTCGCACCGACGGCGTTGACCAAGCGTGGATCAGGAATCCATCCGCGGAAATGTCGGTTCAAGCGTGAACCGGCGGTGCATCAGGACGATCGCCTACGGAGACCCGCACGATGTTGCCAAACCGCTTTCTCCATTTGTCAAAGTGCTTGATGAACGGGCTGCAAAGGCAGCGCGCCTCGGCGCGCACGCGTCGCCGGCGTTGGATGCCCGTTATCGGTGTGGAGCAGCTCGAGAGCCGCCAACTGCTGTCCGCGGCCCCCATCGCAGCCGTAAGCTCACCCAGTGTCGGCGACCCGGGGGCCGTCACTGTCACCGCCCCCAAACCGGAGAACAATATCCAGCAAGGCGCCATGGCGTTCATCGTCAGCGCCAGCGGCACCGTGACGATCGGCCCTGCTGGAACCGGTCCGGGAACGGGACTTGTCTATGGCGGGGTCAGTCCATCGGGCTTCATCAATATCACGGGGGTACAAGTTGGCGACTTCGGACCGGGTGGAATCAACGGGACGATCAATTGGACCGGGCAAATTGTCGTCTCGGGCAACCAGGCCTCGGTCCAAAACGGGACCTACACGGCCACCTACAACTTTGGCGGCGTTGTCTACGAAACGGGAGTGCCCAGCGCGGATCAACCAGATGGTGCACCCCCAGTCGCCACGTCGAGCGGCACTTGGAACATTCCGGCGTTCACGTTGGCCAAGCCGACAGCGTCGGGGGTCGCTAAGTTCGCGGGCACCTACACTGGGACCTACGTTGGGACAATCCCGGCCGTCGTCTACTCCCCTTCCGTCTTTGCCAACGACCCAATCGTCCTGAGCGACACCAACACCGCGACGTCGAGCGATCAGCTCACGTTGGAAACCAACGAACGTGGGGAACTCTACGTCGCGCCCGGTTCGATCTCGTCCTCCGACACGCTGTCGGGCGACGGCACCAGCGCGGTGACAATCAAGGGGCCGCTGGCAGATCTCCAGGCGGCCGTCAATAGGTTGGTCTACATCCCGTTTGGGGCACACTTCCAAGTGGCGGATGTGCTGAGCATCATCCTCTCCGATACGGGGGACAACCCGCAGCAGGCGTCGGCAAGTGAGCAGGTGACGTGCGTCGCAACTCCTGAAGTCGCGCTTTCATCCCCGAGCCCGGTCAACGTCCCCACTGGCAGTTCGCTGTTGTTCGACGGCGGCACTGGTCCCGGTCTTGGGCCTACCGTCAACGTCTACGACGGTACGAATTTCACCGACCAGCTCACGCTCTCCGTGAGCCACGGAACGCTCTCGTTGGCGCCGGGCGTTCTGCTGAGCGGTTATACGGGCCCGGCTTCGACGATCACGGTGACGGGCTCCCCCGCCCAACTTAGCGCGGCCCTCAATAACGGCGGCAGCAACGTGCTCGAGTACTTGCCCAACGCAGGCTATGTCGGCGGCGACGTGCTCGAGATCAGCCTCGCCAACGTTATCGGCGATGGCCTCATCGATCTTCCCTTTGGGAATCAGACATCCGCGAGCGTCGCTATCGATGTGACGTGACATCCTCTTGATTGACAAAACGCTCTCGGGGCGATCACAACGAGATGCGATTAGCTGGCGAGGGTGTCGATAACTCAACCGTTTTCCGGGAACACCATCAAACGACCGATAACTGCCGCCGTGACTGACGGCGGAAACTCATCCGTAGTTCGGCACGCGGTTCTGCGCATCACATTGCCATATGTTTTGGCGGAATGCGACCTCGGGCTGCCTAAGCGCACAAAACGCCCGAAAATCGGCGGCAGAATTCGAACGTTGTTCGGATCGGTAGATAGCTGCGAGGAGTGCCTCCGTCAATTGATGTGGTCTCGAAGTTGGAGATCAGGCACGGAAACGGCGCCAAATGATTTGGTCAAGGAATTTCCCTGTCAGCCATTCTCCAACACCCATTGCGTGGCGGCATGAGTCAGTTGTGTCCCGCTGTTGAGGTCGAGTTTCAGCCGAATTCGGTCGCGGTAGGTCTCGACGGTTTTGACGCTCAGATTCAGCCGCTGGGCGATGTCGGCCGTTTTGACTCCTTCGCCGATGAGACGAAAAACATCGAGTTCGCGGTTGGCCAACGCGTCTGTCAGCGATCGGGCAGCGCCAGATTGCTTTGTGCCGACGGCTCCTTGCAGAATCTTTTCCGTGACTCCCTCGCTCAACCAGACTTTGCCCTTAAGCACGCGCCGGATCGCTTCGACGATGATGTCGGTGGCCTGGTCTTTGTTGACGTATCCCAGCGCTCCGGCACGCAGTGCCCGCCGGGCATAAAGCGACTCGCTGTGCATCGACCAGACAAGGATGCGGACGTCGTCGTTGCGATCTTTGATCCGCTTGATGAGGTCAATGCCGCTGCCGGTCTTGAGAGAGATATCGACGACCGCTACGTCGGGATGTGTCTCTGAGACCAAACGCAGGGCACCGGCCATGTCAGCGGCCTCCCCGCAAACTTCGAGATCCGACTGGCGACCGATGCGCAAGGCCAGTGCTTCGCGCACTGCCGGATGGTCGTCAACAATCAGGATCTGGGCCCGTTTGTTGTTCTTCTTCTTGGACATTGCCCGCCCCTTGCCACGCACAGGTCACGAGGGTGCCGCTGGGACGGCACTGCTCGATCGTCAATTTGGCGCCGATGATTGCCGCCCGGCCACGCATGATCCTCAAGCCCAGTCCGGCGTGCTCTTTTGGCGGCACCGCCATGCCGACGCCGTCGTCTTTGACTGTGAGCACCAGGCCACCGTCCATTTTTGCCAGGTCGATGTCGACGTTCCGGGCCTGCGCGTGTTTCAGCGAATTGTGAACGGCTTCGCGGGCGATGAGGTAGATGTGGGCGGCATTTTGGCCATTGGGCAGCGACACGGGTTCCGGGCAGCGAAACGTGCAATTCACTTTCCCGTCGCTCCGGGTCCGTTCGGCCAGCTCGGTCAGCGCCTCCACAAGTCCCTTTGAGCTAATCGAGACGAATAGTAGACCCCGGAGGGCCTCCCGCAGCTCTCGTTGACTGCGACGAAGTCCTTGTGCCATCCTCTCGACCACGTGCGACGCTCGCTCGGGATCAGTCCGCACCGTTTCCGCAAGGTCGGACCATCATGTTGAGCGCCGTCAATTCCTGGCCGACCCTGTCGTGCAGATCCTCGCCGATGCGCTGCTGTTCCAGAGAAGCGGCCTCCACGATCTCGCGTTCCAATTGCTTGCGCTCGGTCAAGTCGCGATGAACGCCGACGAAAAGCTTCAGATCCTTGATCTCTTCGACCGCCAGGTCCGTGGGAAAGACGCTGCCATCCTTGCGCCGAGCGTCGACTTCTCGGCTGGTGCCGATGATGTGTTTTTCTCCCGATTTCAGGTATCGCGAGATGTAGGCATCGTGCGCCTCCCGGTACGGGGAGGCCATGATGATCGTGACATTCTGACCGATCATCTCTTCCGAAGCGTAGCCGAACATCCGCTCGGCGCCGGAATTGACCTCCCGGATGATCCCGCTGCGGTCGACGGTGATGATGGCGTCGCCCACGGTGTTCATGATGGCCTTCGTCCGTGATTCACCGTTCCGCCATTCCTCCTCAGCGTACGTTCGCTCCATGTAGTCGGCCCCCTGACGGGCCAGGAGGTCAAGGACTTGAATATCTTGCTCTGCAGGGCGGCGTGGCACGCGGTAGTGCGTGGACAACATGCCGACGAGCCGTCCGGAGCGGCCGACCAGGGGCGTCGTCTGGACACCTCGGACCCCTGCGGACAATAGCACGTCGAGTTCGCGGGTGCCTGCGAACAACGGGCTGGCGGTCACGTCCTCAACCACCACTCGCTCGCCAGTTTTTATGGCCGTGCCGCAGGCGGCCTGACCTTCGTGCACCGAGTTGAAGTACTCCAGAAATGGAGGCTCGAATCCCTGGCTCGCCACGATTCGCAGCACGCTGGAGTCGCGGTTGAACAGCTGGATGTTCCCCATATCGGCGGACGTCATCTCGATGGCAGCGTGCACAATAGCTTTTAAGAGCGCAGTCGCGTCGCCGGCCGGCACCAGCCGCGTACTCAGCTGCTGCAGTCGCGCCATGTTCGCTAGCTCGCCGGCGAGTCGCCCCCGGCTGTCGCGCAACTCCTGCTCGATCCGCTTCCGCTCGCTGATGTCGCGGCCGATGACCGAAGCGCTCACGACGTTGCCGTCGGCATCCCGCATGGCTGATATCGTCACCGAGAGGGAGACTCTCCGTCCGTCCTTGCAGAGATGCTCCGTCTCGAGCTGTTCGATATTCTCCCCACGTCTCAGCCGGGACATGATGGT
>DASPSM010000148.1:0-5774 GCA_035623955.1 Planctomycetaceae bacterium | reverse complement strand
TACGTCTGGGGGTTTATCGGCGGCAAGCCGAAAGTCAACCGGCCGAAAACGATGAAAGACGTCCCGGCCACCACGCCCGAGTCCGATGCGCTGTCCAAGGATCTCAAGAAGCGGGGCATGAGCTTTGTCGGCTCGGCGATCATCTATGCGTACATGCAGGCCGTTGGTCTGGTGAACGACCACACCGTCGATTGCTTTAAAGCTGCTCGCTGAGCGTAGCCGATGTGGGACGGTCGCTGTCGCCTGGCAAGTTACCGCTCAGGAGCCGTTGCCGGCTCGGGGGCCTGTTGGCGCTCCGCGATTTGGCGTGCCACAGCGCGGAGCCGCGCCCGGGCGTTGAGAGCGCGTTGGGCTACGATCGAAGCCCGATCGAAGTAGGCCTGCTGACGTCGGGCCCAGGGACCGAGCGCTCGTGCCAGGTCGCTCATCGATTTGTAGCGCTTGCCGCGATCGGGGGCCATCATTCTCTTGACGATCCGAACGACCTCCGAAGGGAGATCCGAAACGTAGGACCGCAGTGGTGCCGCCGTCGGGAATGTGAAGCGGCGCTGGTTCTTCCCGCCCGGCGCCTCGCCGAAAGGATTCGCTCCGCTGAGCGCGTGATAGATCGTGCAGCCGAGACTGAATACGTCCGACTGGGCATCGCTTGGGCCGTTCCCCTCGCGCGTTTCGGGAGACGCATAGGACGACGCCGTCCAGATGGGAGGCAGCCCGCGCCCCGCGTCGTCGCCAAGAAAGGCGGCGTCGGCACTGCCGAAGTCGCAGACCTTCAGTCCGCCGTCCCGCTCGATCAGAAGATTCGCTGGTTCGACGGCCCGATGCACGATTCCCGCCTCGTGCAGAGCGCCCAACCCGACGGCCGCCTGGAAGGCGTAATTGCACGCCTCCCTCCAGGGAAGGGCGCCGTGCACTCCAATCAGTTCGGCGAGCGAAATCCCGTCGACCAACTCCATGACGAGAAAGGGGACCTCTTCGTTCGGCTCGAAACCAGACAGCGTCCGGACGACGCAGGACTGTTCGACCCGCTGCCCGAGACGCATCTCCGCAGCCAGACGATCTCTCGCGCTGGCATCCGAGATCAGCGGCCGCGCCAGGAACTTGAGCGCCACGCGCTGTTTCGATTCGGGCGCCAGAGCCTCACAGATCCAGGTCTCCTCGCCACGCGCGAGAAATTCGACGATGTCGTAGCCGCCGAGTCGCGACTCTGTGAGTTGGTCCTCTGCGAACCATTCGGCCTGGGCTTCGTCCAAAATGCGCTCGGCATAAAGGAGCTGGGCCAGCGCGCGGTCTTCCGCAATCTGCTTGGTCGCCAGGCGCCGCCGGCGATGGCGCTCGCGGTCGGCCCGGATGGCGCTGATCGCCATCTGGAAGCGACGATTTTCGGAGCGGAACTCGTCGACGGTGGTCTGGAACTGCTTTTTGGCGGCCCGGGCGAACGCCTGCTCTTCGCGCAAGCGCTGGGACGTTTCCTCGAGACTTTCGCGCTCGGTGTCGAGGCGTTCAGCCTCCGCCGCCAGCGTGATTTGCCGCGTCGAAAGATCGACCTCCAATTCGGTCAAGCGGCGTTCGCGCTCATCGAGCTCCTGCTGCGCTTTGGCAAGTGCCTGCTGGGCCGCCTCGGCCGCGGCGCGATCTTCGCCGAGCTGAACGCGCTGTTCGTTGATCTCGCCACGGACCCGATCGAGCCGCATTCGTTCCTGTTCGACGGCGCGTTCGCTGGCCGCGAGAGCCTCCTGACCGGACTGCAGGTGCACCAGCCGCTCATCGAGCTGGAGCCGGTCGCGATCGAAGGCGTCGCGCAAGCGGGCAAGCCCCGACTCGGCGAACTGCAAGGCCGCCCGTTCTTCGGCCAGCCGAAGCTGCTTGCGCTCGAATTCCTCGTGCTTGGCCTCGAGCTCGAGATGTTCCTGCCCGAGGACGGCGAGACTGCGCTTCAGTTCGGCCTCGGTCCGCTCAATTTCCTGCAGCCGCTTGTCGAGTTCTTCGCGCTGGGCCACGTTTGCCTGCCGCAGGGCCGCGACCTGAGCCTCCTGCGTCTTGTGGGCTTCAATGCGGTCCGCCAGCTCGCGGACGGATTGCCCGAGCTTGGATTCGTCGGCGGACACGCGACTGGCGCGTTCGATCAGCTGAGCGTCGATCTTCGAGTGTTCGGCCGCGCGAAGCGCAATCCGCGCCGCTTGCTGCTCGACGTCGGCCGCCCGGGCGGCAAGCGAAGTTTTTTCCTTGCTCAAGCGAGTCTGCTCACCCGCGAGCGCCTTGCGATCGGCGTCGAGCGTTTTTTGCCCCGCCGCGAGTTCCGACGCAGTTTGATCGAGCTGCCGTCGATTCTCGGAATGCTGATTGCGATCGGACGCAAGTGCCGCCTGGCCCGCTGCGAGGGCGGTCTTGTCCGCCGCGAGTGCGGCGGCTGCCTGGTCGAGTTTGCGCCGTTCGGCCTGCAGCGCCTTTTGCTCCGACTCGTGAGTTTGCCGCGCGATGGCAAGGGCGGCGGAGGATCGTTCAAAGCCGGCTCGATCGCTGGCCAGCGATTTTCGGTCCGTCTCCAGAGCGCGACGTGCGTCAGTCAGCGATCGCTCGCGCCCCGCCAGCTCGTCGCGCTCGTGCGACAAGGTCGTCGTTCTGGCCTCGAGCTCGGCGGCCTGCGCCTTCAGGCGTTCGGCTTCTTTTCCGAGCGCCGAGCGTTCAGTCTCGAGCTGGCTGCGGTCGCTCTCCAGGGCGCGACGCGCGTCTGCCAGAGCGGAGCGTTCGGCCTCGATTTGCTGCCGCCGGGCTGTGATTTCGGTCTCGAGCCGGGTCTGCAGGCCGCCGCGCGCATCGAGAGCTGCCGCTTGCCCGGTTAGTTCCTCCTGGCGCTGCGCCAGCTGTTTTACGGCTCGCTCGTGCTCCTTGGTCTTGGACTCGAACGTTCGTTGTTCCTTGTCGAGCGCCGCTCGTTCTGAATGCGCCGCCTGCCGGTCGGCTTCGTGCTTGTTGCGAGCGTCGGAGAGCGACGTGCGGTCTGTCTCCAGTTGCCGTCGCAGATCGGCCAGTTCGGCTCGCTCGGAGTCGATGCGAGCCCGCGCAGCCGACAGGCTTTCCCGCTCACGATCGAGGGCCGCCCGCTCGTGGGTGGCAGCCTCGTTGTGCTGACGGATCCGCTCCGCTTCAGAAGCCAATCCGGCCGAGCCGGAGTCGAGCGCCGCCTCGCGCAGCCGACATTCCTCTTCGCGCTGCCGGCACTCCTCCTCGCGCTGCCGGCAGGCTTGCTCTCGCTTCTGCGCGTCCGTGTTTGCCGCGGCGAGACGGCTTTCCGCCGCGCGAAATTCGGTTTCTCGCTCGTCGACGCGGCTTCTGTGGGCTTCCAGCTCCTCGGCCGAATTCGTTAACTGCCGTTCGCGGGCGTGGAGTTCTGCCTCTAGCGTCTCGATCGCCGCCCGGTCGGCACTCAGGGCGGTCCGTTCCTGCTGCAAAGCTTGGCGATCGGCGTCGAGCTCGGCGCGGGCCGCGAGTGACGCTTTTTCGCGCGTGGCCAGCGCGTCCGCGGCCAGCCGATGCGCGTCGCGATCTTTAGTCAGCGAGTCGCTCGCGGCCGCCAGATCGCTTTGTTGCCGCTCGAAATCGCGTCGCTGGGCTGCGAGCGCGTCAGAGTCCTGCTGCAGCCGATTCTGGTTTTGTTCGATTTCCGCGCGGAGCTGGCTCAATTCGCGCCGCTCGGCGTCGAGTGCTTCTCGCGAAGCGGCCAGCTCGGCGCGGTCGGCCTCGAGGGCCTGCCGCGATGCCGTGAATTCGGCCCGCTCCAGTTCCAGAGCTTCTCGGGCCGCGGCGAGCTCGGCCCGCTCGGCATCGAGCGCCGCGCGCGAGGCGGTCAAATCGGCCTGCTCGCGCTCGGTGCGGGCAGTCTCTTGGGTGATAACGCTCGGCGAGGGCCCGAACCGCGCGTCGAGCTGATCGTCGGCGCCCTGAGCGGCTCGCGGCAGGCTCGTTTCGACGCGGGCCTTGTAGGGACCGATCTCGATCTCGTCGCCGTCTCCGAGCGTCCAGACGCTGACGGCCTGGCCGTTGACGCGCGTCGGAAAACGCGACCGCAAATCGCGGATTCGCAACCGCCCGGAGAAGACCGTAATCACGAACTGGGCCGGCGCCACGTTGGGGCCCGCGAACTGGATATTGCACCCCAGCCGGCTGCCCCCCAAGGTCGTCGAGCGAAAGACGTCCTTGACGACTTTGCGGCCGTCGCCGTCGGCGATCACCAGTCGGGCCGACCCGTCGCCGAAATCGGTCGAATTGCTGGGCGGCGGAAGATTCGTCTCGACACGGCACTCGAACTCGCCGACGCGGACCACATCCCCGTTCGCCAGCCCAGCCGCCTCGATCCTCTGGCCGTTAAGCCACGTGCCGCTTGTCGCTCGCAGGTCGTGGACCCGCAGGCCGCCCCCTTCGACGGCAAACACGCAATGCGCCGGCCCGACTCCTGGTCCGACCAGCTCGATGTTGCACGGACCCACGGAGCCGACGAGTGTCGTGGGTCGCAGGACGTTCTTGGTGACCGACTTCCCGTCGGCGCCGCGAATCACCAAACGGGCAAACGGGGCACCGGGCGAATCATTCGCCGGCAATTCGATGGCCGGATTGGTGGCGGCTTGCCTTTCCACGGATCATCGTCTGTCCAGAGCCCGCACGGTGCGCAACACTCCGAGTCTAACGCAGACGCTGACCCGGAACTACCCGCTATTTCCAGAACGAATCGGCTCGCATCAGTGCATCTTCTATGCCCGTGCGTTTGCGGCAGTTTGACGTCCGATTTTTTTGAAGACAAAATGCGGCAGGAGGGCGACGTTCTCCCGAGCCGCTCGCCGCTCGTCGGCAACTTGCCGTTCGGCGGACGGCCGATTTCCTCCCCGCACAGCACGTTTCACACGACCACGGAAAGGTTGGCCATGCATCGACGTGATTTTCTGACGGCTGCGGTCGCCGCCGCCGCTTCTTCGACCCTACCCGCTCTCGGCAAGGCCGCACATCAGCACCAGGAAGAAAGCCACTCCGCCGGCCACGCCACGTACGCGTCGCCGCGCGAGGCGACGCAAAGCGAGCGCGAGAAAATCGCGTTCGTCACCGCGACCTATGCCGCAACGGGAATCAAAAAGCCCGACTTTCTGGCGATCGTCGACGTCGACCCCGCGTCGGCGACGTATTCGCAAGTGATCGAACGCGTGCCGATGCCCGAGCTCGACGACGAGCTGCATCACTTCGGCTGGAACGCGTGCAGCAGCTGCCACGGCGATCCGAAGCACATGCGGCGGTTTCTGGTCGTTCCCGGCCTGAAGTCGACCCGCATTCACATCATCGACGTTGCCGATCCGCGCCATCCGAAAATGCACAAGGTCATCCAGCCCGAAGAAATCATCTCGAAGACCAACCTCACGGGGCCGCACACGGTCCACTGCCTGTCGACCGGCGAGATCATGATCTCGATGCTGGGCGACGCGAAGGGGAACCTCCCCGGCGGGTTCTTGCTGCTCGACGACAAATTCAAGGTCGCCGGCCGCTGGGATCCCGACAAGAGCGGCATGACCTTCAACTACGACTTTTGGTATCAGCCCCGCAAGAACGTGATGGTTAGCAGCGAGTGGGGCGCGCCGAACACGATCAAAGACGGCTTCAAGCCTGCCGACGTTGCAGCCGGCAAGTACGGCAAGCGATTGAACTTTTGGGACTGGGACAAACGGCGGATCGTCGAGACGGTCGATCTGGGGGACGCCGGCCTGATTCCGCTCGAGGTCCGCTTCCACCACGAG
>DASPSM010000139.1:0-3517 GCA_035623955.1 Planctomycetaceae bacterium | reverse complement strand
AGATTCCTCATGCGTCTGTCGCTTGGCTCCGTCGGCGTCCTGACCGCCGTGCTGTTGATCGCGTTTGCCTTCTGGCCCGACAACAAAGCCGTTCGCGGCCCGGAACAACTTATCGCCCAGGAAAAGCCGAAGGTCGAGGGGCCCAAAGGCGAGCCGGCCCACTCGGGCAAAAGAGTGGACAAGGGCAACCCGCACAGTGGCAACCAGCCAACGCCCCGGCAGCCGCTCGGGAGTGTCAGATTTCTTCCCGTCGATCACCCGCTGAGTTCCGACCTGGCGAGGCAGCCCGCGATTGAAGCACGGATCACGGAGGCGTTGAACCAGGCAATCGACTTCTCTATCGGCCCTCAGTCGCTTAAAGACGCGGTCGACTTTATTGCGACGCGGTACGGCATTCCCATTCTCTTTGACCAGAAAGCACTCGAAGACGCCAACGTCGACACATCGACGGAGGTCCACCTGGATGCTCCCGGCATTTCGTTGCGCGACGCGTTGCAGCTCATCTTTGGCCAACTCTCCTCGCCGCTTGGCTATGACGTCGTCCACGGCGTGCTGATGATCACCACTGTCGACAAGATCAATGACCATCTGGAAACGATCGTGTATGACTGCCGCGATTTGGTGAATATCGCTGCTCCGGAGTCCGCCGTCATGCCCGACCACGTTCCGGCCAACTCAAAGGATCAGCCGGGGGCAAAGAATCGTCACGCGGAAAAGACGAACGATCGCTTCCGCGCCAGTCCACCCTTCATCCGAATCGTGACAGCGGCAACCGACTCGGAGTCTTGGGGCGAGGGAGCCTCGATCTCCGAATTGGGGGGCCTGATGATCGTCCGGCAGAATCCGCGCATGCACGAACAGATCAAGGCCTTGCTCGCGTCGATTCGGCTGATGAGGAAGGAAGGCGCGTTCGCGGTTTTGAACGATCAGTACGAGAGCGATGCGAAGAAACAAACGGCCGAGCAAAGTGGCCTGGCGGCGCGGGTGGCGCAGTTGGAGCACGAACTGGCGGCCCTCCGCACAACTTCCACTCCCTCGGCCAAGCCCTGGACGCCGCCACCGGCCAAATAACCGGGGAACTTCGCGGATGCCGGCGACGTCGAACGGTAAAATGGACCGTCGCGGGCTGACTGCAAGGAGTTCCGCATGCGTCTGTCGCTTCGTTCCGCGTTTAGTCTGGCAGCTTTGCTTATTCCTCCGGACCCTGGAAAGTAGTTCGCCCAAGTCCCTCCCTGCCCGACGGCAAATCCCAGTCGACAAAATTGCGGCGGCGCGTAGAAAACTGGGCTTGGGCCAGCCGAAGTTTTATGGCAAGATAGAAATAGGCTTAGTTTGAACGGAGCGGGACCGCCTTCTCGCGGACTCGCCATTCCGCGCGTTTCCTTCCGCTCGCCGATGCGGGCCCCCACTGATGCAGGGCCATCGAGAACCGCATGTGCCCCCCGGGGACGGGACTCGGCTGAAGGCGACGAAGCGGTCCCAGAGGCGACACAGTTCCTAGGCGACACAGTTCCCATCCAGCGATTGCTCTGCTCCCTCTGCGACCTCCAGTTCCAACCGGCATTCTCCGCACGGGACGGGACTCGAATGCCGGGACGCGGAATCGCGCACTTCGAGCAATGGCTTAGATCTTGATCCCTCAATCGCTTAGGACGAAACCTGAATTGGCTAGAATGACGGCATGAGCGACGAAGCGAAGGCTTCCTGGACGAAGGCCGCCCCGCAATTGCTTGGGATTGCGGCTTTCGCGATCCTCTTCGTCATCTGCCTGGGCGACAGCCGATTAGTCGAAAGCCCACTTCGACAGGCTGCGCATCGGCTAAAGACCGGGATGTCCTGGCAGGAAGCCAACGTGGTGACAAGGGAACTTGGGGTGCCGAGCGGCTTGATGGGATCGCTAGGGCACACGCTCTGCACGTGGATCGACGAAGAGCGCGGAGAACAATTGCGCCTGCACTTTAAAAAGGAAGGGAAGCCTTCGCGCAGCAACGCGATCGACCGGCTCACCGAGTGGAGCGTCGAGAGCTACAGACCGGACTTGATAACTCACGTGCCAAAGTAAGACTTTCGTCCGGGATGCGCCCCCACTACCCGGGACCGGAGGTAGTGGGGTACTGAAAAATAACCGCGATGCGGCGCTGAGTCTGCCGCCGCTGGAATGACGGCATGAGCGACGAACCGAAGAAACCGGAGGAGTTTTGGCCGGGTGACGTATGCGACATTTGCGGCAAGATTGCCACGATAACCCTGACCGATGTGGACCCAAGCACAGGCAAACTGAAGACGCTTTATTTCTGCCTAGAGCACGGCATGAACCCTGACGAGCTGGCGCGAGCCCCAAAATGTCGCCAATGCGGTCGGCCGGCGATTTTGCACGTGACCGAAGTTCAACAGGACACCGGCGAAGCTGACTCCTTTAGCCTCTGCGAAGAGCATGGACGCCAGTTATTGTGAGCTGGCGAAACAAGCAGCCGACCGGCAGTGCGTCCTGAACTCCCGTGTCAACCCCCAACTTTCGTCCACGGTGCGCCCCCACTACCGGGACCGGAGGTAGTGGGGTACTGAAAAATAACCGCGATGCGGCGTTGAGTCTGCCGCCGCTAGAATGACGGCATGAGCGAGCCAAAGGCGCCTCACAAAAGGAAACCCCATCCGATCCGGATGACCGTGTTCATGCTGCTGTGGGCGTTCATCGGCATGCTTTTCCCGGTCCCAGCGATGCTGTTCCCTCGGCACACGACGTCCAACGACGTGGGCCGGCTCATGGAGCAGATGCAGTGGGAGGGAGCCCTCTTTGGGGCGATCGTCGGTTTTGCGATTGAGCAATTGATCCGCATCGGTCAACGGGATTGAAGTAGAACTCCCGTGCCAATCCGTGCTTTCGTCCAGGATGCGCCCCCGCTACCGGGACCAGACAGCATTGCCCTTTCATGGCGTCGCTCATTTTGCTCCCCAAAATGCTGACATGACAACCGACGCAAACACGTGTGACTCGCCGTCTCTTGCGAGTGGTGCGGTCTTCTCTTAGATCGCCAGGCTCTGCCCGATCGCAAGCGTTGGTTTTCGGATCAAACTTGCCAAGGTCGTGGGCCAGTCAAACAAGCGGGCGGACCTCATGACGGCGTTTGGAAGTGCGTGATCTGCGGGCGGCCTTGCCCAAAAAAGGGGACTGACCCCCTACCGGAAGGGCAAACCCGCTTTCCAGCCACAACGGGTCAGGGGTCTGTCCCCTTTTTTGGGCCGGGCTTCGGACTCGACGCAAAGGGACCGTGCATTCGGCGAAACGTGGGGCGATCGCTGTCTCAATGGCCCTCAATGGTGTGAACGGTCCTATCAATTTCCATGCGGAAGCCAAAAGGTCCTTCGTTGCTTCGAGTAACAGTCGGTGACGGCTGGTTCAAATGTCTTCAACGGGCTCGGAAGAAGATTTCGAGACTCAAGGCGGAATTGAAACCCGAGACCGATCGCCAGCGTTGGATGCGCCGAATTCAAGGAACAGCGATTGGCATGCGAGAGC
>DASPSM010000114.1:0-6571 GCA_035623955.1 Planctomycetaceae bacterium | reverse complement strand
AAGTTCGGTCAGCCCACTTAGCGGCCCAAGCGAGTTGACCAATCGAAAGTCGAGAACCCCCAGCCCTTTCAAGCCGCCAAACTCCCGCACCCAGTCGAGCGACTTGATCTTCGGCGCGGATTCAAGGCTGAGCGATTCGAGCTTCGGAAGATGCGCCAATTGCGACAAATCGTCTCCGCGCACGCCTTCGACGAAGAGCCGCGTCAGCGATTCGCATGAGGCAATTGTCCGAAGTCTTCTGTCGTCGACACCAAAGCACCAAAGCCTCGCAACTCCCTTCCGAGTCGGCAAAAGCTCGAAGTTGCGGACCTTTTCAATCAATCGGACCGACGTTGCGCCCCGTGGAATGTCGGCAACGTCGACCACGGCGTCGGGAAATCCAGCAAGTGCCGGGAATATCAACGACTTCCCAGGATGAGTTGTGTCTGTCATCGGTAGCCGGAGAGTCCTGAATGCGTCGGTGCTGCCGCCGATGTCGGCTGCACGGCGCGAACCGAGGCCGTTCGACCCCAGCCACCCGACCGTTCGGCTGCGCGGCACCTTGGCCGACGTCGGTTAGCCTGCGGCGAGCTTCTTCACGTCGCTGGTGCTGAGCGGCTTGCCGCCGATTCCCCAATCGCCGCTCTTCACTTCTTCGATCACGACCCACGTGACGCTGCGCATCTTCTCGCCTTCGATCGAGACCATCGTGTCGGTGAGCCTGGCGATCATTTCTTGCTTCTGAGCTGCGGTGAATACGCCTTCGATAACCTTCACATTCACTAGCGGCATCGCGGCACTCCCAGTAAATAGCCCCTTGACTAACGGAAAACTGACTCGAACGCATTCGCATCGTAGCCGGTTGCGCCGACGAACCCAATCAGCAACCGGATTGCCTGGCGACCCGCGCAGACGAGCCCTCGCCAGCGAACCAAAAGACGCGCGGCCGTGTCACAAATGCCGCCTTTCGGCATTTCGTGGTTTCCGACGCTCTGGTTTCGCTCGTCGTGGAGAAAAAATCGCAATAGCGATTGAGCGGCGGGGCCACAAACCCTCAGCGTTGCTCGTAGCAACGGGGGAGTTTGGCAAGATGAAGAAGATTCACGTCAACGTCGGCACCATCGGTCACATCGATCATGGCAAGACGACTCTGACCGCCGCCATTCTGGCGGTCCAGGCCGCCAAGGGCCTGGCAACGCTCAAAACGTATCGGGAGATCGCCAAGGGCGGCACCGTGCGCGACGAGAACAAGACGGTTACGATCGTCGCCAGTCACGTGCAGTACGAGACGGCGGAGAGACACTACGCCCACATCGACTGTCCGGGACACGCCGACTACATCAAGAACATGATCACCGGGGCGGCGCAGATGGACGGCGCCATTCTGCTGCTCTCGGCGGCGGATGGCCCGATGCCTCAGACGAGGGAGCATATCCTGCTCGCTCGCCAGGTCGGCGTCCCGGAGCTGGTCGTGTTTCTCAACAAATGCGATCTCGTCGATGATCCGGAACTGATCCAGTTGGTGGAGCTGGAGACGCGAGAGCTGTTGACGACGTATGGGTTCGATGGGGACAGCGTCCCTGTCGTTCGCGGCAACGCCAAGGCGGCTCTCGATCAGCCCACCAATCCGGATTGCGCCCGGTGCATCGACGAGTTGTTGGCGGCGATGGATCGCCATATTCCCGCGCCGATGCGGGCCATGGAAAAACCGTTCCTCATGCCGATCGAGGGAGTTCATTCGATCGAAGGTCGGGGCACGGTT
Source organism: Planctomycetaceae bacterium (assembly GCA_035623955.1). Classification (GTDB taxonomy): domain Bacteria; phylum Planctomycetota; class Planctomycetia; order Planctomycetales; family Planctomycetaceae; genus DASPSM01. Next base: position 4,830 of record DASPSM010000114.1, on the reverse strand, counting down.
GCCACTGGTCGGATCGAACAGGGGGTCATCACAGTCGGCCAACGCGTCGAAATCTTGGGCCTGGGCGAAGTCCTCGAAAGTGTCTGCACGGCGATCGAGGAGTTCAATCGGCCTTTGGACAAGGGCGAAGCGGGACAGAACGTGGGCTTGCTGCTGCGAGGCATCAAGAGCCATCAGATCCAGCGCGGCCAGGTGATTGCCGCTCCGCGAACGATCCGTCCGCGGTCGAAATTCCTAGGTGAGGTTTATGTCCTGAGCAAAGAGGAAGGGGGCCGGCACACTCCGTTTTTCGGCGGCTATAAGCCGCAGTTTTTCTTCAGGACGACCAACGTCACTGGTGAAATTGCCCTGTTCGAGGACCAGGAAATGGTCATGCCGGGCGACAACGCCGTCGTCTTCGTCGACCTCGACAAAGCGGTGGCTCTGGACGTCGGCAGCCACTTCGCGATCCGCGAGGGAGGCCGCACCGTCGGCTCGGGAGTGATCACCGAGGTGGTCGACTGATTGTCGAGTGACGACTGGCGAAGCGGTGGGGATGGAGCGATCCATCCCCACTTTTTTTTGCGCCGCACGCGTCCGTAGGGCAAGCTGCCAGCTTGCCCAGCGCCGGGCGAGCGTGGGGCGTAGGCCCCACGGTGCTTCGCCTTTCGTCTCCCTCACAATTTTGCTTAGCGGGTCTGGTCAAGCACCGGCCAGCTCACGCTGGCCGCTCGCCGGGCGTGTGCCGTGCCGAGCGAATCTGCACAATCCCGGGCAAGCTGGCAGCTTGCCCTACGGAGCAAAGCGCAGTCAGGTACCGCCGCCAAGCGACACTTCGCAGAACGCCGACTGGCCGAAGTTTTCTTCGACCTCCACGCGCAGAATTTCGAGGGCGTGGTGCGGCGTTTGATTGATGACCTGCCGCAACTGGCCGGCGATCCAGAAGGCGATCAGCTCGGCCGTCGTGTTCTCGATCGGCAGAAGGACGCAGTCTTCGCTGGGGAAGAGCCAGCGGCGGTTCTCGAACGTGGCTTCGACCTCGGTCTCGCGCTCGTGCACGTGAATTTGCGGATGCTTCGTCGGCAACAGGACGCGGTGATCGAGCCTGTCGACGATTTTCTGCAGCGCGTCGCGGAGGGCGATGAAGTCGAAGACGTATTGGTTCTCGTCGAGGCTGCCCAAGAGTTCGACGGCCGTCCGCCAGTTGTGGCCGTGGAGCCGCTCGCAGATTCCGCCGGCGAACGTGATGAAGTGGGCGGCACTGAAAACCAGGTGATCTTTCGTGACCCGCACGCGAAACTGAGCGCCGCGGGGCGAGCCACCGGATCCGTCATCGGGCGGCCGCGAGCCGCCTGATCCGTCATGGGGCGGCAGGCTCATGTCCTGGCCCCGCTCTCCAGATAGGGGAGCGCACTCTCAGGCATCGGCGGCGACTCGACGAGCCCGTCGCGAAGGGCCGCGAACACGCAGCCGGCGACGAGATCGGCCGTGGTGCCCGGGTTCCGCTGGTTGCCGTTGGCCCGCAGCCAGTTGTCGAGGTACCGCACGCGACTGCGCCCAATCGGACTGTGCGGGCCACCAGCCGACAGGACCGAGCTGGCATGCCGCGCGGCTTCGGCTGCGACCTCCGGACCGCACTTGCGGGCGATCAGGGTGTCGGGAAACTGTGCCATCAGCCAGACGTGCAAGTCGACCAGCGCCTCGTGCCAGCGTTCGCCGAATGGCTCGAATCGCGTCAGTCGGCTGACGCCGGCAAAGATCGTCGAGAAATCCGCGGCATATTGGGCGGCAATCCCGTCGCGATCGGCCGCAAGTTTCATCGCCTCGAGCAGCGTGACGCTCGGCGACTCGACCACGTCCTGGATGTCGACGCGCCCCAGGCCGCCCGGATTGGCGAGCCGGATCGCTTCGTACACCTGTTCGGCGTCGCGCACGCCGAGATTGGACACGACTGTGCCGATTCCCTCCTGAAGCGGAGTTTCGGCCGGGACCGCCGCCAGCGGGGCCAAGATCAAAGCGATGCCCAGATTCGTATTCCGCCCGACGGCTTCGCGCGTGCGTTGCACGGCGTCGAGAACCGTTGCGCCAACGCCCCGTTCGACTGCGTTCTGGAAGGCCGGAGCCGCCGCGACTGCCGACCTCACGAAATCTTCATACGTGAGATCTTCAAACGACGCTTCGGGATGAACGTTGCCCGGCTTGGCTGCCGTGGCTTCCAGAACCGAGGCCAAAAGGGCCTGCTGAACGAGAGTGGGCTTCATCTACTCATTCTAGGACGATCCGGGCCAAAGCGTTATGCTTGGGACGCAAACCGGGGGCTGGGAAGGATTGACAAATTTCCACTAAAACCGACCTTTCTCAATTTGCCAGCCAGGTTTGCATCGCACCGGACTGCGGCCAGACCTACGCGATCGACGAGGTGCGCGTGGCCTGTGACGCGTGTGGCGGCCTGGTGGACGTCCGTTACGACTGGGACCGGATTCCCGTTCCGACATCCCTCCGCGACTTCGAGGCGCGCTGGCAAAATCGGCGCAATCCGCTCGATCTGAGCGGCGTCTGGCGGTTCCGCGAGTTCTTGCCCTTTGCCCCGCCCGAGGCGATCGTCACCATCGGCGAGGGGCAGACCATCTTGCAGCCGTGCGACAGCGTCGGTCGCTACATCGGCATGAAGCCCGGACACTTATTCCTGCAATACGAGGGGCTCAATCCCTCGGGCAGCTTCAAAGACAATGGAATGACCGCGGCCGCGACGCACGCGCGGATGGTCGGGGCAAAGACGGCCGCCTGCGCGTCGACGGGCAACACGAGCGCCTCGCTGGCGATCTTTGCAAGCACGACGGGACTGTTCCGAGTGGTAGTCTTCGTCGGCAGCGGGAAGATCGCCTTCGGCAAGCTGGCTCAGGCCCTCGATTACGGTGCGCTCACGCTGCAGATCGAAGGGGACTTCGACGAAGCGCTGGCCCGCGTTCGGGAAGTCTGCGCGCGGCTGGGCATTTACCTCTGCAACAGCGTCAACCCGATGCGACTCGAAGGGCAGAAAACGATCATGTATCGCGTGCTCGAGTCGCTCGCCTGGGAGCCTCCCGACTGGATCGTCGTGCCGGGCGGCAACCTCGGCAACTCGAGCGCCTTCGGCAAGGCGTTTTACGAGCTGGAGCAGCTCGGGCTGATCGATCGCATCCCGCGCTTGGCCGTGATCAACGCCGAGGGCTCCAACACGCTCTATCGGGTTTACGAACAGCAAAAGATCCACTGGAACGAGGGTCGCACCGACTCGTCGGCCATCGATCTCTTCTACGAGCAGATGGATGCCGAGGGGCGCCGGGCGGCAACGCTGGCGACGGCCATCGAGATCAATCGCCCGGTCAATCTGGTGAAGTGCCTGCGGGCGCTGGAGATCTGCGACGGCGTCGTGCGCGAGGTCTCGGATCAAGAAATCCTCGACGGCAAGGCGCAGGTCGGGGCAGGGGGCCTCGGCTGCGAGCCGGCCAGCGGTGCGGCGATCGCCGGAGCCAAGCGGCTGCGGGCCGAGGGCGTGATCGCCCCGGACGACCGCGTCGTGTGCATCCTCACCGGCCACGAGCTGAAAGATCCGAACTCGACCGTTGCCTATCACTCGGGCGGAGGCGCCGGTGCGGCGACCGGGAAGTTTGCCAATCGGCCGATCGTTGTCGAGAATGACATCGAGAAAATCGTGGCCGCGCTTCACAAGTTCGTCTGACGTAATTCTGTCGACGTGCAACTTCTGCGAGGCGAAAACATGTCCATCCGTCCCATCAAGCGTCTGATCAAGGCCAAGCCCACGGTCGAAGGGGCCGGAGTGCGGCTGCGGCGGGCGTTCGGCTTCGGCCACACGTCCGATTTCGATCCCTTCTTGCTGCTGGATGACTTTCGCAACGACGTGCCCGAGGATTATCTGGCCGGCTTTCCCTGGCATCCCCATCGCGGCATCGAAACGATCACCTATGTGCTCGCCGGCAACGTCGAGCATGGCGACAGTCTGGGAAACAAGGGATCGCTAGGCCCGGGGGACATTCAGTGGATGACCGCCGGCCGCGGCATCATCCATCAGGAGATGCCCAAAGGCGACCAGTTGGGCCGGATGCACGGCTTTCAGTTGTGGGCCAACCTGCCGGCCTCGCTGAAGATGACCGCGCCGCGCTATCAAGAAGTCCACGCGACGCAGGTTCCTGAGGTGATCGACGACGACGGCACGCGGGCCCGCCTTGTCTGCGGATCGTTTTGGGGAAAGAAAGGGCCGATCGACGGCATCGCGGCCGACCCGATCTACATCGACGTCTCGGTTCCTCCCGGCAAGCGCAAGTCTCTGCCCATCGAAACCGATCGGCACGCCTTCGCCTACGTCTTCGCCGGCGGCGGAAAATTCTGCAACGCGTCGGAGCCGCTGGCCGTGCCGACCGAAGGCATCGGCTGGCTCGACACGTCGCCACCGCAGAGCGCCGAAAATCGCTGCCTGATTCTATTCGACCGCGGCGACGAAGTCGTGGTGCAAGCCGGCGACGAAGGGATCCGCTTCTTGCTCGTCTCGGGCAAGCCGCTCAAGGAGCCAGTCGCCTGGCACGGCCCCATTGTCATGAACACGCAGGAACAACTGCAGCAGGCCTATCAGGAGCTGCAGGAAGGGACGTTCCTCAAGCGGGCTCAGTGATTCGGCAAGAGCCACGCGCATCTCGAAATGATCGGTGGCGTGCCCGGGGGCGCTCCGCTTTGCGGAAGCCCCGGAATTAAGTGGGAAGGGGGAGAAAAGGGGACGGGGGGAGAAAAGGGGACAGGCGCATTTAGCGACGAGGGGGAGGCTGCGGGTCAGAGTGACTCGATGCCAACAGCTGC
>DASPSM010000078.1:0-4122 GCA_035623955.1 Planctomycetaceae bacterium | reverse complement strand
AATCAGGTGTCTCAGTCTTCCGCCAGCCAGGCGGTTCACATGCTCGAAAAGCGGCTGGGCTGCCGCCTGATCGATCGCTCGAAGCGACCCTTCGAGCTGACGGCCGCCGGGCAGATTTACTACGACGGCTGCCGAAAGATCCTGGAGTCGTTTCGACACGTGGAAGACCGTGTCCAAGAGATGCGGAACAAGGTCATCGGACGGGTCCGCCTGGCCGCGATCTACTCGGTGGGACTCTTGCAGATGGATACCTACGCCAAGCGCTACAAGACGCTCTTTCCCGACGTGGTGCTGCAGCTCGACTACCTGCATCCCGACGAGGTTTACTCCCGCGTGCTGAACGACGACTCCGATCTCGGCATCGTGTCGTTCCCGCGGACTGGAAACGAAATCGCCAGCGTCCCGTGGCAGAACCAGGAGATGGTGTTGGCCGTCCCGCGGGGACATCGCTATGCGGACCGCGCCGCCGTCACGGCCAAGGAACTGAACGGCGAGACATTCGTCGGCTTCACCTCCGAGCTGACGATTCGCAAGCAGATCGACCGCTGGTTCAAGCAAGCGGGCATCTCGGTCGAGTTCGTGCACCTGTTCGACAACGTCGAAAACATCAAGCGGGCCGTCGAAATCGGATCCGGAGTCGCGCTGTTGCCCGCGCCGTCGGTGCGGCGCGAGGCCGAAACCGGGTCGCTCTTTGCCGTTCGGATCGAAGGAGCCCCGTGGCATCGGCCGCTGGGAATTATCCACCGGCGCAACCGGACATTGACGAACCCGGCGCGCAAGCTGGTGGAGCTTCTCCGGGAGAGTCCGGAGTTGATCGCAAGTCGCGGAAGTGCGAAAGCATGACGTTTCCCGCCGAGCGCTCGGCTGACAGTCAACCTGCGAACGATTTCCGCTCGCGTCTCACGAACGACTTTTCCAGCCCTCGGCCGGATTGCGCGCCGCAAGCGGGCGTCGGCCAGCCCCTTTATGGTCCGCCGGCCAGGCACGGACTTTACGATCCGGCGTACGAGCACGACTGCTGCGGCGTCGGTTTCGTGGCGAACATCAAGGGAGTCCGCTCCCGGCAGATCATTGACGACGCCGACCGGATCCTCCGGCACCTGATCCACCGCGGGGCGACGGGCTGCGAAGCGAACACGGGCGACGGGGCCGGCATGCTCACCGGGCTGCCGCACGAGCTTTTCCAGAAGGTGGCCCAAGCCGAGCTTGGGACCCTACTGCCGCAGCCGGGCCTCTACGGCGTCGGCAATGTCTTCCTGCCGCGAGACAGCCGCGAGCGCGGGCGCTGCAAAGAAACGGTCGACCGCCTGATTGCCAAGCAGGGCCAAAAGCTGCTGGGCTGGAGGCCGCTGCCGACGCGCGCCAAGGCCGCGGATATCGGTCCCTCGGCCCGGGCCGCTGAGCCCGTTATCGAACAGCTCTATATCGGCGCCGGACCGGGGCACGACCGCGAGGCGTTCGACCGGCAGCTGTTCGTGATCCGCAAGCGGGCCAGCAAGATTCTGCGGACCAGCGACCTCAAGCAGGCGCTGATGTTTTACATCTGCAGCCTTTCGTCGAAGGTCATCGTCTACAAGGGGATGCTCACGGCCCGGCAGCTCGTCCTCTATTACCCCGACTTGCAGGATCCCGATTACCGCAGCCACCTGGCGATGGTTCACTCGCGCTTCTCGACCAACACCTTCCCCAGTTGGGATCGCGCCCATCCGAACCGTTACATGGCGCACAACGGCGAGATCAATACGCTGCGCGGCAACCGCAACTGGCTGGCGGCCCGACAGGGAATGATGAGCAGTCCGCTGTTCGGAGCCGATCTCGAAAAGGTGTTCCCGATCAGCGAGCCGCAGTGCTCCGATTCGGGAAATTTCGACAACGCGCTGGAGCTGTTGCTGCTGGCCGGCCGCAGCCTGCCTGAAGCCGTCATGATGATGATTCCCGAGGCGTGGCAGAACCACGAGACCATGCCCGAAGAGAAGCGGGCCTTCTACGAGTACCACTCCGCCCTGCAGGAACCGTGGGACGGGCCCGCGTCAATCTCGTTCACCGACGGGCATTACATCGGCGCCGTCCTCGATCGCAACGGCCTGCGTCCCAGCCGCTACTACATCACCAAGGACGACAAGGTGGTGATGGCCAGCGAAGTCGGCGTGCTCGATATCGCCCCGAGCGACGTCAAGGTGAAAGGCCGGCTGCAGCCCGGACGGATGTTTCTGGTCGACTTCGAGAAGGGACGGATCATCGACGACGACGAGCTGAAGCTCGAAGTCGCAACGCGGCGACCGTATGCCGAGTGGCTCCGCAGCCAGCGGATCGTGCTGGGCGACTTGCCCAAGGCTGCGGCGCCGCCGCATTACTCGCCGCGCGACTTGCTCTCGCGGATGCAGGCATTCGGCTACACCACCGAGACGATGAACTTCATGCTCATCCCCCTGCTTCGCGAGAAAAAGGACCCGATTGGCTCGATGGGCAACGACGCGGCCCTCGAGTGCCTGAGCGATCAGCCGCGGATGCTGTACGACTACTTCAAGCAGCTTTTCGCGCAAGTCACGAATCCGGCGATCGATTCGATCCGCGAAGAGATCATCATGTCGCTGGAGTGCTACATCGGTCCGGAAGGGAACCTGCTCGAAACGACCGAGCGCCAGTGCCACCGCCTGCTCGTGCCGCACCCAATCCTCACGAACGAGGAACTGGCGACGCTCCGCCAACTCGATTATCGCGGGTGGAAGACGAAGACGATCGACATCACGTCTCCGCGGAGCGAGGGGACGGCCGGGCTCAAGCCGGCGCTTGACCGCATCTGCGAGGAGGCGTCGCAAGCCATCGCCGACGGTTACAGCCTGATCGTGCTGTCGGACCGCAACTGCTCGAAGGACCGGGTCCCCGTGAGCAGCCTGTTGGCCTGCGGCGCGGTGCACCACCATCTGGTCCGCAACGAGGAGCGGACGCAGATCGGCTTGGTGCTGGAAACCGGCGAAGCCCGCGAGGTGCACCACCACTGCCTGCTCGTCGGGTACGGTGCCGACGCGATCAATCCGTATCTGGCGTTCGAGGCCCTCTACCAGGCCCGCGAAGACGGGATCCTCGAGTCCGCATTCACCGATCTGGAGATCGTCGGCGCCTATAAAAAGGGCGTGGCCAAGGGCCTGCTCAAGGTGATGGGCAAGATGGGCATCTCCACGCTGCAAAGCTACAAGGGGGCCCAGATCTTCGAGGCCGTCGGCATCGACGAGGACGTCATCGAGCGCTGTTTCACCGGGACCTCGAGCCGCATTCGCGGCGTGAACTTCGCGATCCTGGCGGAGGAAGCCATTCGCCGGCACGAAATCGGTTATCCGACTCGCGACCAGGTCCGGCTCGACGTGCTGCCCAATCCGGGGCTTTATCAGTGGCGGAAGAACGGCGAAAAGCACGCCTGGAATCCGCACACGATTGCCGAACTTCAGCAAGCAGCCCGCGCGGGCGATCAGTCGGCTTACGACCGCTACTCGCGGTTGATCAACGAGACGACGACGCGCGAATGCCATCTCCGCGGGCTGCTGCGTTTTAAATCCTCGACCCCCGTGCCGCTCGAAGAAGTCGAGGCGGCTTCTTCGATCGTCCGGCGATTCTGCACGGGCGCGATGAGCTTCGGCTCGATCTCGGCCGAGGCGCACGAGACGCTGGCCGTGGCCATGAATCGCGTCGGAGGCAAGAGCAACACGGGCGAAGGGGGCGAGGATTACGCCCGCTTCAAGACGCTCCCCAACGGCGATTCCAAGCGCTCGGCGATCAAGCAGGTCGCGTCGGGCCGCTTCGGCGTGACGAGCTGGTACCTGACCAACGCCGACGAGCTGCAGATCAAAATCGCCCAGGGAGCCAAGCCGGGCGAAGGGGGCGAATTGCCGGGCGGAAAGGTCGACCGCATCATCGCCGCCGTGCGGCACTCGACGCCCGGCGTGGGACTGATCAGTCCGCCGCCGCACCACGACATCTACTCGATCGAAGATCTCGCCCAACTGATCTTCGACCTCAAGAACGCCAACCCGTCGGCGCGAATCAGCGTCAAGCTAGTCTCGGAAGTGGGCGTGGGGACAATCGCGGCAGGCGTCGCGAAGGGGCACGCCGACAACATCCTCATCT
>DASPSM010000064.1:0-7696 GCA_035623955.1 Planctomycetaceae bacterium | reverse complement strand
GCTTCCTGGGCTTCTTGATCGAAGGCAATCATCTTCGCCATGGAACTGTCTCTCCTGGAATTTCTTAGACCCGCGGTGGGGTGTGTTGATGCCGTCCGTTGCCTATTGCGATGAGACCGAGCCCGCAGCCGGCGGCGATCGGTTGAGAAGCTGTCGAAATCAAAATGTGGCCAGGATGTCGCTTTCCCGCAGGAGGAGATACTCCTCGTCACCGACGCGGATTTCTTCGCCGCCGTACGAGCTGAAGATCACGTCGTCCCCCTCTTTGACCGTCAGCGGAACGCGGGTGCCGTCGTCCCGGATGTACCCATCGCCGACCGCGATCACTTCGCCCTTTTGCGGCTTGTCCTTGGCCGTGTCGGGCAGCACGATTCCCCCCTTGGTTTTGGCCTCGGCACTGGCCCGCTTGAGAACCACGCGGTCCCCCAACGGAACGATCTTTGTCGCAGTCTTCTCTTTGCTGGCCTTCTTTGTGGTCGTGCTCATCAGCTTCTCCTTGGATGACGACAAGCCGCCACGGCCTTCGGGCGCGCTTGAAAAAGTACGGCGATAGTGTCCAGTGTGCGGCGAGCTTTGCGAACCGTGTGCCTAAATCGGGCGCTTCGATCTAAGTCATTGATTCGTCGTCGATTGGAGCCGCTCGCTGCTCTCCGCCCGACTGCCAATTTGCCAAGTGCTCGCTCGATAGTCCAGGCACTCTGCCGATTTGGCAGCAGGCGATCCTCTTAAAAAGCTGTGAACCCACCCGAGCCTCGGCGAATCGGTGTTGTCGAAGTTCGGCCAATCCCTACGATACGACCTTTAGCTTTCGCCCCCTACCTGAGCATCATGCCGACTTCGGACGTTTCTGCCCTCGCGAGCATCGAGCCGCCGTCAAACTGGTCGCTCATCTGTCGCATGCTCGGATTAAGTTGGCGCTATCGCTGGGGCTGTACGCAAGTCATTTTGCTGCAAGTCGTTGTGGTGGCCCTCAGTCTGGGAGGGCTGGGGTTGACCGGAGTCGGAATCGACTTCATCGGTCACGAGCTAAAAAGCCTCGAGACGCCCCGCCACTTGCCCCTCTTACTGGGCTTTGCCCAGGGCTGGTCGGGAAGCCAGGTGCTGGCGCTGATCGCCGGCGGCATCTTGATGATGGCGGTCGGGACAGCCGCGATCCGCTACGCCGCGGCCATCGCGGTTGCGTCCCTCAGCCAGCGGGTGCTGGTTCAGCTTCGATCGGACGTTTACGACAAGCTCCAGCGGCTGAGTTTCCGCTTCTTCGACCGCAGCCAGAGCAGTTCGATCATCAATCGGGCGGCGGGCGATGTGAACGCCGTGCGGCAGTTCGTCGACGGCGTGATCGTGAAGGTGCTGACCGTCGTTTTGTCGCTGGCGGTGTACGTCGCCTACATGCTCTCGATGCACGTGCCGCTAACGCTCGTGTGCCTGGCCACTTCGCCTCTCTTATGGTGGGCGGCCGCGCGGTTCTCGCGCATCGTTCAGCCGGAATATATCAAGGGGGGCGAGCTGGTCGACCGCATGGTGCTCACGCTCGTCGAGAACGTACAGGGCATTTCGGTCGTCAAGGGCTTTGCCCGCGAAGCGCAAGAGATCGAAAAATTCGCCACGGCCAATCGCAACATCTGCGATCAGAAGTTCGGGATCTTCCACAAACTGGCGATCTTTCAGCCGATCACCGGCTTCATGACGCAGATCAACATGATCGTCCTCTTAGGCTATGGTGGGCACCTGGTGGTGACCGGACAGCTGGCGCTCGGCGCCGGCCTGTTCGTGTTTGCGAACCTGCTTTACGAGTTCGCCAACCAGGTCGGACAGATCACCAACATTGCCAACAGCATTCAGACGAGCATCACGGGGGCGCAGCGGGTCTTCGAGGTCCTCGACGCGCCGATCGAAATTGTCAGCCCGCTCTATCCGGTGCGGCTCGCCCGATCGCGGGGGGCGATCCGCTTCGAACACGTGCGATTCGCCTACAAGCCGGGGGAACCGGTCTTCGACGACTTGTGCCTCGAAATCGCTCCGGGCGAGTGCGTCGGCGCGGTGGGCGAGACCGGATCGGGGAAGAGCACCCTATTAAACCTGATTCCCCGCTACTACGACGTGCAGGGGGGCAACGTCTTCCTGGACGGCATCGACGTCCGCCGGCTCGCTCTCGACGACCTGCGACGAAACATCGGCATCGTCTTCCAGGAGAACTTTCTGTTCAGCAATACGGTCGAGGCCAATATCGCGTTCGGGCATCCTGCCGCGACCGAGGCCGACGTCCGCCGGGCCGCCGAAATCGCCGCCGCGCGCGAGTTCATCGACGATCTGCCCGATGGCTATTCGACTTTGATCGGCGAACAAGGTTCCAACCTGTCCGGTGGCCAGCGGCAGCGCCTGGCTATTGCGCGAGCCCTGTTGTTGGATCCCCCGATTCTCCTGCTCGACGACGCCACGGCATCCGTCGATGCCGAAACCGAGCACGAAATCCAGGCCGCAATCGAGAACGCCCTTGACGGACGCACGACGATCCTCGTCTCCAACCGCATCAGCACGCTGCGGCGGACGGACCGGATTTCCGTCCTCGAACACGGACGCATCGTCGAGAGCGGGACGCACGCCGAACTGATGGCTGGTTCCGGTCCCTATCGCCGGCTGGCCGAGTTGCAATTCGCCGATTTGATGAACGACGCCCCATCAGCCGCGCGCGATTCGAACGCGAAGCGGCAGAACGAAAGTGACTCTTCCTTCGACAAGCGGAAAAGCGCAAAGGTGCCCGCATGAGCACGCAGGCGGCGGGCCGGCCCATGCTGCGCACGCTCACGCAGCTGTCGCGCCTCGAAGAGCGAGAACCCGATCAGCGGCCGCTTGATTTTCGATTGATCGCACGGCTGTTTCAGTACACGCGGCCCTACGCGTCGATGCGCAACTGGCTGTGCATCTGGGTTATTGTCCGTTCGATTCAGCTTCCGGTGCTCACCTGGGTGATCGCGGTCGTGATCAACGGACCGATCCAGCGGCGCGACGGCGTCGGCGTGATCTGGGGGGCCGCCGCCTTTACCGCGCTGGCTCTCTCGACGCAGTGGGTCATGCACTACCGCCAGCTTTACGCGCTGCAGCTGGGCGAAGCCGTCGTTCGCGACCTGCGAATTGCGCTCTTTACCCATCTGCAGCGAATGCCGATGAGTTTCTTCCACCGCACCAAGGTCGGCCGCATCATCAGCCGCATGACCTCCGATATCGAAGACGTGCGGGTCGGCGTGCAGGAAGTGCTGTTTGTCAGCCTGGTGCAGGTGGGCCAGATGGCGGTCGCCGCCACGTTCATGCTGTACTACGACCGGTTCTTGTTTCTGATCGTGTTGGGGCTGGCACCGGTGTTGTGGGCCATCAACCACGTGTTCCATCGCAAGCTGAGCGAATCGCTGCGGGCCATGCGCGATTCGTTCAGCCGCGTGACGGCCACGCTGGCCGAGTCGGTGCTCGGCGTGCGGGTGACACAGGGCTTCGTGCGGCAGGACGAAAACGCCCGATTGTTCCGCGAACTGGCCACCGACCATTCGGGCTACAATTATTCGGTTCTGCGGACGTACGGGCTCTTCCAGCCGCTCGTTGATCTCAATAACCAGTTGTTCATCGCCATTCTGCTGCTGGTCGGCGGCGCCCGCGCGCTGGCGCCGGAACACGCGACCCAATTAGGCGACCTGGTCGGCTTCCTGTTCATGGCCAACATGTTCTTGTCACCGATTTCCAACCTGGGGACGCAGTACAACCAGGCGTTGACCGCGATGGCCGGGGCGGAAAGGCTCTTCAACCTGCTCGATTCGCCTCCGGAATGGTGCGACCGGCCCGATGCGGTTGAGCTGAAGCGCATCCGCGGACGCGTCGCCTTCGAGCGAGTCTCGTTCGCCTACGAGCCCGAGCGGCCCGTGCTCCGCGATATCGAGTTCGTCGCCGAGCCGGGCCAGACAATCGCGCTCGTCGGCCATACCGGCAGCGGCAAAACGACGATCATCAACCTGATCGCCAAGTTTTATCTCCCGAACTCGGGCCGAGTGCTGATCGACGAATTCGACATCACCGACGTCTCGGCCGATTCGCTGCATCGGCAGCTGGGCATGGTCGTGCAGCAGAACTTTTTGTTCAGCGGAACCGTCGCCGACAACATCCGCGTGGGCCGGCCAGATGCGAGCGACGCCGACCTCGTCGACGTGCTGCGGCGCTTGGATGCGGAAGACCTGATCGAGAGCCTGCCCGACGGCCTGGAGACGCTCGTTGGCGAGCGGGGCGTCGGCATTTCCTCCGGTCAGCGGCAGCTCGTCTGTTTCGCCCGCGCGTTGTTGGCCGACCCGCGAATCTTGATCCTCGACGAGGCCACGAGCAGCGTCGACAGCATGACCGAGTCCCGCATCCAGCGGGCCCTCGAAGTGTTGCTCGCGGGGCGCACGGCTTTTGTCGTCGCGCACCGCTTGAGCACCATCCGCAACGCCGACCAGGTGCTGGTCCTGGATCACGGCCGGATCGTCGAGCGCGGCACGCATTACGAGCTGCTGGCCGCCGCCGGCGTCTACGCGAGCCTCTATCGCCGCTTCGCCCAGTGCGTGGCAGCCTAGCCGGGCAGGCGAAGACCCCGGGACGAACACGCCGCCAGTGCGACTTCCGGGGAGCGCCACGCACCGAGACCCGGAAATTGTTGCACGGTCGCTGCGCTGGGCGTTACGATCGAGTCGGTTTCGCGGGCGCCTCGATCTTTACCTCTGGTCGGCGTGAGTCATGACGAAAATGTTCGGCCTCTGTCCGCGTTGTAAATCGCGGATCAAGATCAACAACGTCGAGCGTTTGAACGGGAGGAAGATCGCTTGCCGCGACTGCGGTTACCAGATCCGCATTCGCGCCCCCAAGCGGGCTTTGGCCGGCAAGGATACCGCGGACCTCGAGGTCGTCGAAGTCGACGAAGACGAATCGTTCAGCGACAATCTCGAGGAGAGCGCGGCGAGCGCGATCGAGGACGATGATGAGTTCGCTGACGCGATCGACGACGACGCTCCCGCGTACAAACCCCTCGCTCCGCGTCCGAGGAAAAAAGCTCCCAAAGCGAAAGCTGACGCGCCACCGCCCGTCAGCGTCGTTGCGGCCCCCAGACCCGCTCCCCGCAAGGGGAGCAAAAAACCGCTGATCATCGGACTGCTGTGCCTCGGAACTGTGGTCGTGATAGGCGGGCTCATCGGTGGTTTGGTTCTCTTGCGCAAGCCAGCCAGGTTCGAGCCGCCGGAAAAATATGTGGCCGTGAAGACAGGCATCGTGCCCATGAACCTCGTGAGGCCGGAAGACTGGAGCTCGACCGCCGGCGGCGGCATCGGCGGCGTCCCTATGTGGGTGAAAATCAACGATCGCGGATCAATCTTCATCGAAATCCGCGAGACCGAAGGGTCTTCCGCGAAGGGCAAAATGAAAAAAGCCATCATGTCCGGCCAAGAAGTCAATCAGATTGGCGGCCCATCTATGGGCCGACTGGGCGAAGCGCCCGGCATTGAATCAACCCACGCATACCACAAGAGCGTGGTGATCAAGGACTTCTCGAACTACAAGGAGGGGGCCGCCAAGCCCATCGAGACCGGGTTTGGCGAGGCGTTGATCTCCGACTTCACGGCGGGCGAGGGACTCTTCCGCTCCAAGATCAAAGGCTGCCGCGCCAGCGTCGTCCACCGCGACCACCAGTACAGCATCGTCTGCAAATGCCCGCCTGAACAATTCAAAGACGTCAAACCCGTCTTCGAGAAGATCATCGGCAGCATGGCGCCGATCGAAGGTCCGGGAGACCGCTGAGTCCTTTTCTGACTCTTCTTCAGGCGCTCTGCTAAGGCACGATCAGCAGCCGGCACTTCTGCCCGCGCGCCTGGGCTTCCTCGAGCACAGTCCGGCAGTGCTGCAGTTCTTCCATCAGAACCGTCGGCCAATGGTCGCGCGATCGGTCAGGCACCCAGCTCAGCGCCGTGAAGTCTGCCGAAAGCCGATCGTGAATCGCGCGGACCGCCTCGAGCGGCCGCCCCGGATCGAACCACCTGCCGCTGGGATTGTTTTCGTCCTCCAGCGGCAATTCCAACCCGGCCAGCTCTTCGGCGAATTCGCCTGCCATCACGCTGTAATCGCAGAACTCACTCAGTTTGGCGACCTTGAGCCGATCGGAGAGTTCATCGAGCTCGTCCATGAGCTGGAACATGATCGAATGATCGGGCGGAACGTCGTCCTCGGGCCGCCCCTCGACGTCGACCCAAATTGTAGTTCCCACGGTGAATTCCTTGGTGGACGCGGATCGGGAAGCGACATCATGCTGGTCACGGTAACACGCGGACTGGTAAGTTCAAATGAAATTACGCGTCGATGGACTTCCAATGAGCGCACGCCTCAGCACCTTGTTTGTAATCGCAATGTTGGTTGTCGCTGTGCCTGCGCTGGCGGAACAACCGGCTGAGGGTCGAGAGCAAGTCCCTCATGGCCAGGACCGTCCGCCGGGGCCGCCGCTGTCTCCGGCCGAGGCCATCGCGCGGATGAAAGTGCCGGAGGGATTTCACGTCGAGCTGGTCGCGGCTGAGCCCGACATCGTCAACCCCGTCGCCATGGCGTTCGACGAGCGTGGGCGGATTTGGGTCACCGAGAGCGTCGAATATCCGCGGCACTCACCCGGCCCGGGTCGCGATCGGATCAAGATCTTCGAAGACACCGACGGCGACGGCAAGGTCGATAAGGTGACCGTCTTTGCCGAGGAGCTCAATATCCCCTCGGGGATCGCCGTCGGGCACGGCGGAGTCTGGGTCGCCAACGCGCCTGACATTCTCTTCCTGCAGGACACTGACGGAGACGGCAAGGCCGATCGCCGCGAGGTCGTCGTGACGGGCTTTGGCCGCGACGATACGCACGAATTGCCCAATTCGCTCACGTGGGGGCCGGACGGATATCTCTACGGTCTTAACGGCGTCTACAACCCGGCGCACGTGCGCTCGGGTGATCGCGACTTCAAGTTCACCTGCGCGATGTTCCGCATCAATCCGCGGACGCGGCGGTTCGAGCTCTTTTGCGAAGGGACGAGCAACCCCTGGGGCATCGCCTTCGACGACATCGGGAGTGCGTTCGTCAGCGCGTGCGTGATTGATCACCTCTGGCATCTCACGGAAACCGGCTACTACCACCGTCAGGGGGGACCCTATCCGCCGTTCACCTGGCAGATCGGCTCGATCGCCTCGTTCAAGCACCAGAAGGCCGCTTATTGCGGACTGCATTACTTCGACAGCGACGCCTATCCGCCCGAATTCCGCCGCCGGCTCTACATGGGCAACATCCACGGCGGCTGCATCAACGTCGATACGCTTTCGCGCGACGGGTCGACCTACGCGGCCGAGCCGGCTCCCGACTTTCTGACGGCGAACGACTCCTGGTTCATGCCCGTGTCGCAGCAGACGGGTCCCGACGGCTGCCTCTACATCCTCGACTGGTACGACCGCTACCACTGCTACCAGGACGCGCAGCGTGACCCGGCGGGCATCGACCGCTTGAAGGGGCGGCTCTATCGGGTCGCCTATTTGGGCACGCAGCACACGACGAACTTCGATCTGGGAAAATTGAACGATCAGGATCTTATCGGTCAACTCGTAACCGCGAACAACGATTTCATTCGCAGCACAAGCGCTCGGCTGCTGGCCGAACGCCATAATCCGGCCAC
>DASPSM010000042.1:0-3578 GCA_035623955.1 Planctomycetaceae bacterium | reverse complement strand
TTCTCCGGCCAATAAGAGGGGGAGGGGCACCGTCGCGGAAGCGATGCCCCGTTGGAACTTATTGCTGCCGGAATTGTTGGCAATAGGGGCAGGTGGTTTGGACGGGCATGCGAGTCGCGGGCTCAGCCTTTTGGAAGGCGGTTAAGATCTGGTCCCACATCTGTCCATAGAGCGTTTCGCTCGTCTGGTAGACCTGGAACGCCTGAGTGTTATCAATGATGGCAACATGGGGAAGTTGGGGCGATCCAAACAACGCTTGGACCTTCTGACCGTGCGAAGTCGACGTGTCGATCACGGCGACCACGTAATTCTGGAGCAGCTCTCGCCGGACGCGAGTCTTCTGCACGTCCTCGAGCGAGATCAAGGAGACCTTCGCGCCCTTCGCCGGATTCAAAATCACCAGCATGGGCTTCTTGGCCTGTTTGGCCGCGCGGTAGGCCCTTGTGTAGTTGTCGTACGATGACGGGGCAACCTGTGCCTCCGTAGGCGCAGTCGCATTCGTCGCCGCCGCGAACCTGTCACTTGCAGCCGCATTGGCAAACAGTAGAAGGGCGAAACCAACGGACATGACTCTTCCTTTCTTCATCCGTTCGAGACTCGTTCATCGGGACCGCACCAAGCATCGACCTGGTTCCAACGGTCCACCGTCCTTTCCGCGAAGGCTCCAATGTGGCGGGCCGCAAGGTAAGGGTCAAGTTTCCGGATGCCTAAAAACGACAATCTCAATCCACAACTCCCATCCAACCCAATTTATTAATTTTGTGAAAATCCCATCGCGGCAATGCGCACGAGTTGACATCGCCGCGCGTTCTCGCTCGCCGATTCTTGACCGGCGGAGCCGCACGCGAGTGCTGAGCCGAGCGCAAGGTCCGGCTAGATTGGCAAGAGACGTAAAATCTGGGGATCGTCGAGTCGCTCGGCGACGAACGTCGCACTCGAGAAGTCGTGGTGTCGGCTGTGCTCGTGAGGAATCGACACGGCAACCGCGCCGGCGGCAGCGGCCGATCGCGTTCCGATCTCGCTGTCCTCCAGCACCAGCATTTCTTCCGGCCGAACCCCAAGCCGGCTAGCGGCCGTGAGATAGATTTCGGGATGGGGTTTTCCCTCGACGACGTCTTCCGACGTCAGCAGCAGGTCGAAGCGCTCAACCAGCTCGAACTTCCTCAGAACCGACTCGATGTAAGGCCGCCGCGACGACGTGGCCACTCCCTTGGGGAGCGCCCGGCCCTCGATGTGGGCCAACAGCTCGAACAAGCCCGGCATCGGAGCCACATGGGCCCAGAGCATGTCCTGAAAGATGGCCCGTTCCTCCGCCCGCAGCTCCGCGGCCGTCTCCGACAGCCCCAACTTGGCGATCATCAGCGGAAACGCCTCGTCGGCCCGCCGCCCCATCATCAGCGTGAGCAGCTCGGGGGTCATCTCCAGCCCGCGTCGCCGCAACAGCTCGCGCCCGGAGCGGTTAAAAATCTCCTCGGTATTGAACATCAGGCCGTCGAAATCGAAGACGACGGCTTTGATCGCGATCGGCCCGTCCCCCGGCATCGTACGGGCGCTCCTTCTTCTAAACTCTCGGCGGCTGGAGGTTTCGGTAACTTAGATCGAGCACGTCCATCGGATGGGCGACCCAAATCGGCGTTCCGGCCCGGCGAAGTGCCGCCTGAATTTGCAACGAGCAGCCCGCATTTCCCGTGATGACGACCTGTGGCCTGCAGGCAAGAATGTTGCCCAGCTTCCGCTGCGAAAGCCGCTCGGACATCTCGGGTTCGGTCAGGTTATAGCTGCCGGCCGCCCCGCAGCAGACTTCTGACTCGGGAAGCGGTACGAGTTCCAAACCGGGCACCAGCGCCAGGAGGCTGCGAGGCTGCTCGCGAACTCTTTGGGCGTGAACGAGATGGCACGCGTCGTGGTAAACCGCACGAAGCCGGATTTCCCCCGTCGGGGGGATCGGTCCCAGTTCGGCCAGAAACTCGGAAACATCGCGAACCTTGGACGCAAACCGGGCGAGTGACGGCGTATTTCCCTCCCGCGACCGGGTGGCACTGGCGGCTTGTCCGCGAGTGGATGTCTGACGGTCGTCCGCCTCCTCGGCGATGTGCCCATAGTCCTTCAGCATCGATCCGCAACCGGCGACGTTAACGATCACAGCGTCAAGGCTCGAAACGTCAAAGGCCCTCTCATTTCGCGCGGCAAAATCGAGCGCGGGGCCCTCGGCGCCACTGTGATAGTGAATCGCGCCGCAACAGGCTTGTCCCCTCGGAATCAGAACATCGCAGCCGTTCGCCTGTAGCACGCGCGCGGTGGCCCAATTCGTTTGAGGGAACATGGCTTGCGCCACGCAACCGGCAAAAAGTCCGACTCGCGCCCGCCGCGGCCCAATCGCCGGCAGCAGCTCCGGAAGGGGCGGTGCCGACGGCTGCAGGCGTGGGAGCTGGTCATACATTCGCCGGACGAATCCCGGCAACAGCTTCGGCAGGCCGCTCGCGTCGATAAGTCGGTCGAGCCCAGTCCTTTGAAGGAAGCGAGCCGGTGCGAGGGCCGTTTTCATCCGGCCAGCATAGGGGAACAGTGCGTAAAGCAGCATCCGTTCGAGTCCCGACGGTCTTCCGGCAGCTTCCCCGCGATCGGAGTGCTTTCGCTGTTCGGCCCGCCGCATGTCGACCCGGAACGGTTCGATCAGCCGGCCATACTGCACGCCCGAAGGACAAGCCGTTTCGCAACTTCGACAGTCCAGACAGAGATCAAGGTGCCGTTTGACGCTGTCGCTCAACTCGAGGCGACCGTCGGTGATGGCCCGCATGAGATAAATGCGACCGCGCGGGCTGTCGTTCTCGTTCCCGGTCTCCAGGTAGGTGGGGCAAGCCGAGGTGCAGAGGCCGCAATGAACGCAGTCCAAAAAACGCCCGTAGTCGATATCGGAGCCAACTCTGGGAACGCCGGCAGCCGAGGCAGGCTGCGATGCAGAGGCGGTCGATTTGTCGAGCAGCGGAGAATCAGGCATTCCACGGTTCGTTGGTTGGAGCTGGATTATACCGTTGGCGATCCCGACCCGCGCCTGAAGGATTCGAGTCCCGTCCCGTCTTGGAGAGGGCAGGGTGAGGGCCGCCTTCAATATTCGGCCACCGCTCGCGTCACGTCCCCTCCTTCCGGAGATCGAACTCAGGACGTTGAACAGGAGGGCGCAGAGGTCACGGAGGATTTTGGATTCCGACTCGCTGCGGCCTCTGCGACCTCCCTGTTAACTTCTTTCTTAGTCGAAGCAACGAGGGTCCGTTCCACGCGTTGACGCGACCGGACCGAGTTCGATCCGCGGATTCTTTCACCACAAAGACACGAAGCCACAAAGATTTAAGGCATTTCTTCGTGCCTTTGAGTCTTCGTGGTGAAAGTACGCCGGATTCGTGTCCCGTCCCATCGTTCTCTTCGGCTCTGGGGGCTTTGCCCAAAAACGGGGACAGACCCCTGACCCGTTGCGGCTGGAGCGCTGGTTTGCCCTTCCGGTAGGGGGTCAGGGGCTTTGCCCAAAAAAGGGGACAGACCCCTGACCCGTTGTGGCTGGAAAGCTGGTTTGCCCTTCCGGT
>DASPSM010000037.1:0-3179 GCA_035623955.1 Planctomycetaceae bacterium | reverse complement strand
CACGGCCAGGGTCTTACCCGCTAATTGCGTCCCCGTGAACTTGCTGCGCTCCCATTTGCCGGCGCGCATGCTGGCCGCGGCCTGCGGAATATTTCGGGAAAGGGCCATCATCATGGCGATCGTGTGCTCGGCCGTGCTGGTCGTGTTGCCGGCCGGCGTGTTCATCACGACGATCCCCTCGCGAGTCGCCGCTGCCAGGTCGATGTTGTCGACTCCCACGCCGGCGCGAACGATCGCCTTCAGCCTCCGCTGCGCTTTGAGAATCGCCTCGGTGAGCTTCGTCGCGCTGCGAATGATAATCGCGTCGGCTTCGCCCAGCGCCTCGCGGACCTGCTCGCCAGTCAAGCCGGAACGCACGTCGACTTCGATTTCCGGCGAGGCTTCGCGGAGGAACTGCAATCCGGCAGCGGATAGGTTGTCCGTAATCAGAATGCGATACATAGGCGGTCAACCACTTCAACTTTGTGGATGAGCGAGTCAGCAGCCCGTCCCCCTCACCCCTGACCCCTCTCCCGCAAGGGGAGAGGGGGACAAGAAATCTAAGGTGGGGAGGCGAATCGTAGTCCGCGCGACACACTGTTGTGGGACCCGCACCCTTTTCTCTTTCTTTCTCCCCTCTCCCCTTGCGGGAGAGGGGCCGGGGTTGAGGGGGCCTGTGCGGACGGTAGCAAAGAGTGAGTCCCAGGTCCAAGGTCGGAACCAAAGGGCTCGGAAACGCAAACCCTCAGCCTCGCCCTCACAAATGCGCCGGATCGTCGTTTGACTGCGATCCGGCTGTGGGGCTCGCCGGTTGCGCAACGGCCACCGGCGCCGCCAGTGCGGGATAAGCGGCGATCGGAAAAGCACTGGGATTGGCGACGATAGCTGTCGGGGGAGGGCCGCCGAATCCATTGCGCTCACGGAGACTGGCCAGCCGAGTCTGGACGTCCGGCTGCATCCAGTTGCCCCGCAAGGATCGCTGATACATGGCCATCGCCCGCTCGGTCTGGCCGGTTTCCTGGTAGAGCTGTCCGAGTTGCGCTGTGGCGATCGGATTGCCGGGATCGATCGCCAGCGCTTTGTAGAGAGCCCGCTCGCTCGCCAGAGTGTCGCCGGTTTGACGCTCGATCCACGCCAGCTCGATCTGCGCGCCTGGATGGTGGGGCTGGGCGGCGGCCCAGGCCGAGATGAGCTGCAGCGATTCGAGTTGCCGCCCTTCTTCGTTCATCAAAACCGCCAGCCCGTGATAGGCGGGTTGATGACTCGGATCGAGCTGGATCGCGTGTCGATAAGTCAGCTCGGCGCCCGCCGGATCGCCGGTGTGCTTGATGGCGCAAGCCAGATTGTAGGCAAAGGAGGCATTCAGCGGATCGTCCGCGACGGCCCGATGGAACTGAACGCGGGCCGCAACATAGTTCCCCTGTCGGTAATCCCACATTCCGACCTGATTGTTGACGTGACCGTTCATCGAGTTGCATCCGCAAAGCATCGCAGCAGCAACGCACAAGAGCCAAACGGCCCGGTGGGGTCGCTGCAAACCAGCGGGGATCGCAAACTCACGGGTGAGCGGTGTCAAATGCGCGAAATCCGCGGCAAACGATCGGCGACCTGGCTAGGCAGAGAGAGTAAGCCCAGGCGCAATCGGCCGTTAGGGAAAATGACGAGAGAGATCGAAAGGTGGGGCAGGTTAGCGATCGGCAAAAACTGCCGCAAGAGCGCTTTATGACGGCCGGTGTTAGCTGCCGGGCTCTGAAGGAGCCTGCTGGGCCTCGATCTTACGCGGCTTTCGAGTGCTTTTGGTCGCGCGGGCCTTCTTTGGCTTCGGCGAGGCATGGTCATCGACAATTTGCGAAAGCACCAGTTCGGTTCCGTCGATCGAGAATTTGAACCGCGACAGGTAAGTCATGCCCAAGAGCGTTGGGGCGTTTTTCGCCCCTTCCGGCAGCACGGCGCATTCCACTTTCTCCGCCTTGAACTTCCCGATGCGGACCGAGTCGAGCGTGACCAGCTTGGCCTTGACCTTCGAGCCATCCGCGATCGTCGCTTCCACCGGGATCGAAGAGTCGTCCGGCTTTACGCCGCACTCCATCGCCACGTTGTACGGGAGGACCACCGAACTGGCCCCAGTGTCGACGACCATTTCTTGGGGCTGCTTGCCGTTGACGACAACCGTCGCGTAATAGCTGTTTCCTTCGCGGCGAAGCGGAATTTTCTCCGAGTCGACGGTCTTCTCGAGCACCTGCAGCTTTTTGATGCTGCTGAGAAAATAGCTCGACGGCTTGATCTCCAGCGAGGTGTTGGCGGCCTGGTTCCATTCGGCCAACGCCTTCTGGGCGTCAGCGTCCTCTTTCAAGTCCTTGTAGCGCTGTGAGAGCTTGTCGACGAGGGTGCGAATTTCGGCGATCTGCGCCACGTAGGTTTCTTGAGCGCCGTTGGCTTTCTTACGGACGACGTCGAGGTTCTTCTTGCACTCCTGCTGCTGCTGATCGATGAGCCGCATCGCGCCGTTATTGGCATTTATTTCCGCGACGATTTGGTTGTACGCCACCGGATTGTTTCGCACGTTCGTCAATTGCGTGTTCAATGCCACGCTGTCTTGAAGTCGTAGGCGCAGGGCAGCCTGCAGGTCTTCAATTTCCCCTTCGGCCCCTTGTTGCTCCCGCGCTGCCGTAACCAGCTTGCGCTTGAGCGTGTTCGCCTCGTTGAGCGCACGAGCCAACTCCTTTTCGTCCACGAGCGAAAGTCCGGCATGGCTGACGCGGATCCCTTTTTCTGAGAGCTTCTCGCGCGCGGCAGCCTCCGGAGTCGTTGGCTTTTCCGGCTTGCCTTCGCTCGGCGGCGCTGCCACACCCCGAGTGCCCAGCAAAATCGGGCCTGACAAAACGGTGCCAAAGAGCGCCGCGGAAAAGACGCCGATGCGAAGGAGTGCTGCCATAGGACAGATTCCGCAGAAAAGGGTGAGGGCCCCCACCACTATTGACCTGTGGTCGCGGGGGGTCAAGCTTGACGCCCAAGGCCGTCCCCTCGGGCGACGGCGCGAATGCGAATTTCTTGGCGGTCAACGCTTTCACGAGTCCGAGCGTCGCTTCGCGCCTCGGCTCAAAGTCGCACACGCGCGCAAGTCGAGTCGTTTGTTGCGTGGGTCTCTCCGCCGAACTACGATTCGAGTGGCGATCCGCCGTTTCCCCCTGGCCGCTCGT
>DASPSM010000024.1:0-2257 GCA_035623955.1 Planctomycetaceae bacterium | reverse complement strand
GGATCGCGCCTTGCAAGGCCTCGACGACCTCGTCCGCGCGTTCCACGAGCAGGGGGTTTTGGCCGCGTTCCAGAAACTGGCGGACCTGACGGCGACCGACCTGACCGATCGCGAAGAGGGCATCGCCTTGCAACTGCCGACGCCGCGCGTTGCGGCCAATCTCAAGTTTTTCTTCTCGTACGACGCGCCGGCCGTCAACCGCTACCAGTTCGACGTGGCCCGGCTCAGTCCCGCCGCTGGGCGCATCGTGCCCGCCGTCGGGCGCGCAAAAAAAGAGGCCGCACCGTTTCGCTGTGCCGTCGCATTAGCGGAGAAGCTCGGCGTCCCACGCGCCGAGCTTCCCGGCGGCCACACGGGCTGGATGCTTCGCCCGAAGGAATTCGCGACGAAGCTGATGGGGCTGCTCCACGAACGGGGCGCCCTGTGACCGCCGGAAGATTTCGGCGAAGTCAGCCCGCGCATCAGTGAATCAGGGAAGGACCACGTAGAAAACCGGTCTAGTTTGAAATTCAAGAGAGTGGAGAATGGAGTAAGGTGCCCAGAGATAGGGGGCGTTATAGCGCAAACGCTAGGAAAATATAAGCGGCGCGGTAGGGCATATTTTGCGTGGTCGGCGGGACGACCTCCGCGGACTCCTGTTTCGCAGTCTTCCTCGGAAGAGCGGGACGGAAACATGGGACGGGACACGGCGGGACAACATTGGGACACGTTCGAAACGGCCGAACTTGTCCCACCTCAACTCGTTAGAGCAAAACAGGTTACGACGAGCCACATTGTGGACGGGACACGTGCGCGGAGAGGGCTGATTCGGATCCGATCAAGAGCCCGGGCGGACTCCTAAGGGGGCCACCGGACCGCGGGCCGAGCTTTTCCGGTTAAGAACGGCCCCGCGCGGGCGAATACCGGGCAAGGCCTGTTGTGTCCCGGTCCCGGAGCTTGCCGATGGGCTCGAAACCCGCGCTATTGCTTTCGCTGATGTTGCTGGCGGGTACGGAAGGTTCTCAGGCCGCGCCTCCCAAGGACTTGGATCGTTTGCAAGGAGACTGGACGATGGTCTCCGGCCGCGTGGATGGGGTCGACTCCGTCGTCAAGCCCGACGGCATGCGGTGCGCCGTTCGGGGTGAAAAGGTCAGCTTTTTGCACGACGGCAAAGTGGTCGAACAGGTGACGATCAAGCTCGATCCGGCCAAGACGCCCAAAGCTATCGACGCCACGCTGGCGACAAAGCAGGTCGCGCCGGGCATCTACCGCCTGAACGAGGGGACGTTTACGCTCTGTTACACGGCTCCCGGCAAAGAGCGGCCGAGCGATTTCGCCGCCAAGGCCGGGACGGGACACAAGTTGTCGGTCTGGAAGCGGCCAGCCAAACCCAAGGGATAATCGCGGGGAGAAGGTCTATGTCGACGATGTTTTCGACCATGAACTACGGCCAATTCATGGGGCTTTTGGCCCTGGGCGGCGGCCTGTTGATTGGCCTGGTGGCCGTCCTTGGCGGGCTGTTGGCCGAGATCCGCAAAACCGAGATCGCCGGCATGCTCAAGCAGGACATGCTCGCCCGCGGCATGTCGGCCGAAGAGATCCGCACGGTCCTCAAGGCAGGCATGAACACATCGTGCGCGGGCCGGGTGGAGTCGTGCCTATAATCGGCTCTGGCGTGCGGCGGAGCGGTCTGAATCGTGGCGTTTAGTTCGAGGAACCGAAGATGGGCGCTTACTTGTCGAGCCTGCCGTTCTGGCAATTGATACTGCTCTTGATAATCGGCGGCGGCCTGACCATCAGCCTGGTGGCGATTGTCGGAGCGTTCTGGACCGACATTCGAAAGAGGGAAATCTCGGCGGCTTTGAAACAGGACATGCTGAGCCGCGGCATGTCGGCCGACGAAATCCGCATCGTCCTTGATGCCGGGACGAAGCGATCGGGCAAAATCCGGACGGAATCGCAGGAGGTCCGCTGCAGCTAGTCGCTGGATGCGGCCCTCTCGCTCACGCTTCGGGTTGGTGCCTTCATTAACCCGATGCGTAAGCGAGGGCACCGCAGAACACGAGAGATTTCCGCACCGTCCGCATGCCCGCGTCGAGCCGTGGGCACACCCGACGTGTGAATTCTGCCAGCTGCCTTATAAGCCGCCGACCGTTTTGCGGTCCGTCGCCGGCTTCTTTTCGTTGGGCCCGGTCAGCGGGCTGAGGATTTTGGTCAACAGGTCGGGCTGACCCTTGAGTCGCTCGAGCTTGGCGTGGCGGGCTCCGCCGCGGTATTC
>DASPSM010000014.1:0-6523 GCA_035623955.1 Planctomycetaceae bacterium | reverse complement strand
GCTTCGATCACCATTTCGGCCAGTTCCGACTCGGCCTCGGTCGGCGCGCCGAAGCTCGTCCCTTTGCGCAGGGCCTCTTCGACGGCTGCGACGACTTCCGGATGCGCGTGGCCCAAAATCAGCGGCCCCCACGAACCGACGTAGTCGATGTAGCGATTGCCGTCGACGTCGTAGAGGTACGGGCCTTCGCCGCGCGCGATGAACGGGGGCTCGCCGCCGACCGCGCCGAAGGCCCGCGCGGGGCTGTTGACCCCGCCGGGGATCACGCGACGCGCCCGCGCGAACTGGGCCCGGCTCCGCTCCCGGTTCATCGACTGCTGGCCTGCGACTTGGCGAAGTCTCCCGCCGTCACGATGAACAGCCGCTTGAGATCGATGTGGCTCCGCAGGGCGGCCACGATCTGGTCCGAGGTCAGCCCGGCGATATGCTTCTCGAGGTCGGCATAGTACTTCATCGTCCGCCCGACCGTGAGGTTTTCGACAAGCATGCCGACCAGCTCCCGGTCCGAGGCGCGAGCCAGCTCTTGCTGCTGCAGGTAGCTCTGCTTGGCGGTCGCCAGTTCATCCGGCTGCACGCCTTTGGAAAACAGGGCGTCAATCTCTTCGGCCACAGCCGCGGTCACTTTATTGATGTAGATCGGATTACAGATCGCCTGCACCACGAACGAGGTCCGCTGGTCCCGGGCCGAGGCCTGCAATCGCGAGACGATTCCGTAGGTCATCCCTTCCTTTTGACGCACGCGTGTTCCCAGGCGCGAGGTCAGCGTGTCTTCGCCGAGGATGAAATCTCCCATCGACAGCGCGGCAAAGTCCGGATTGTCGTCGCGCATCGGGAAGACGTACGCCGAGAGATAGATCGCGTTGGCCTTGTCGGGCGTTTCGATCTTGAGGCTGCCTCCCGGAATCTCGGCGGTCACGTCGCGCGAGATGTGGGCGTAAGGCATCTCGGCCTTCCAGTCGCCGAGCATTTCGTTGAGCAGGGGCAGGACCTGGGCTTTGTCGAAGTCGCCGACGATCGCCAGCTCGCCGTGGCTGCCGGCGAGATAGTTCGAGTAGAGCCTGCGCACGTCGGCGACGGTGAGGGCCTGCAGCGCGTCGATCGACTCGGGCAGCGTCGGCACATAGCGGGGATCGTCTTTCTCATACGGAGCCATGTGCCGGCGGATCGCGTTGCCCGCCAGGGCGCTCGGCTCCGACAGCTGGTTCTTCAACTGGGCGAGTTCGGCCTGCCGGATCAAATCGAGCTCCGATTCGGGCAAAGTCGGCTCGCGGAGGATCTCTTTGAGCAGCTTCAGCACGTCGGGGAGGGTCTCGCGGCGGGCCTGGATCGAAAACGTGGCGTCGCCCGCTGAGCCGCTGGCGCGGAGCGTGGCCTTGAGCTTGTCGAGCGTGTCCTGAATTTGCTGCTTGTTGTGGTTCTTCGTCCCGGTGACCATGAGCTCCGGCAGAACGCCGCAGGCGGTGCGCAAGCCTCGCAGGCTGCTGAGGTCGCCGTAATGCAGCTCGAGCCGCAGGTGCGCGTCGTTGCCGCGGGTCTTTTTCGCCAGCAAAGCGGCCTTCACTCCGCCGGTGAGGGTTTCGTTCTGGGTCCTGGCATCGATATTGGCCGGGCTGGGATCAAAGGTCTCGCCGCCGGAGATCGTGCTGCGCCCCTTGTAATCGCCGATCGTGGCCGCCAGGTCGCCGACCGGCGGGACGTGGGAACGATCGGGTGACTTCGTGGGAAGGAACAGGCCCAGCGTGCTGTTGTCGGGCTTGAGGTATTTGGCGGCCGCTTTGTTGACGTCGGCCGCGGTCACCTTTTCCAAACGGTCGCGATGGAGAAAATAGAGCCGCCAGTCTCCCAGCGAGGCCCATTCGCTCATCTCGATTCCCAGCCGCGCGCTGTCGGCGGCCGTGTGTTCACGCTGCTTGAGAATCTGCTGACGGATGCGGTCGACCTCGGCCTGGGTGACGCCCTTCTTGGCGACGTCGGCGATCGTGGCCTCCATCGCTTTCAGCACGTCCTCGGGGTTCTTTCCGGGAACGACCATCGCCAAAAACACCATCACGCCCGGGTCGTGGTAGGCGAACGTGATCCCAAACACGCGGGCCGCCTGCCTGGTTTCGACCAGCCCCTTGTACAACCGCCCCGAGGGATCGTCCGAGAGAATCCCCTCGAGCACTTCGCACGCGTTGAATTCCGCCTGGGCGGCGGCGGGGATGTGATAGGCGGCTCCCACGACGGCCACATTGCCGACGCGCTTGAGCCGCACGATCCGCTGCCCGTCCTGCGGGGGCTCTTCGGTATAGGTCGTGTCCTGCTTGAATTCGGAGCGGGGAATCGCGCCGAAGTACTTGACGATGTTTTCCAGCGCCGTCTTGGGCTGGAACTTCCCAGCGATCGTCAGGACCGTGTTCTCGGGCTGATAGTGCCGGTGATAGAACTCCTGGAGCTTAGTGATCGGCACGCGCTCGATGTCGGACTTGTTGCCGATCGTGCTCTTGCCGTAGTTGTGCCAGTCGTAGGCGGCCGAAATGATTCGCTGCAGGAGGATGGCGAGCGGATTGTTTTCGCCCGCTTCGAACTCGTTGCGAACGACGGTCATCTCGGACTTGAGATCGGCCGCGTGCACGTAGCTGTTGATCAGTCGGTCGGCCTCGAGCCGGATCGCGAACTCGAGATTCGAGTCGTTGGCGGGCAGCGTTTCGTGGAAGTTGGTTCGGTCGACGTCGGTCGTCGCGTTGTATTCGGCGCCGCGCTTGTGCAGCGCGTTGGGAATCTCTTTGGGGCCGGAGAAATTGGGCGTCCCCTTGAACAGCATGTGCTCGAGCAGGTGAGCCATGCCGGCCTCGCCATAGCCTTCGTGCCGCGAGCCGACGAGCACGGTCATGTTGACGGTCACCGAAGGCTTCGAAGCGTCGGGCAGCAACAGCACCTGCAGGCCGTTCTCGAGCCGGTACTCGGAGATCCCTTCGATCGTGGTGACATATTTCGCGCCGGGGATGTCGACGGCCGGGCTCTTGGCGCTTGCGTCGGCGCCTTGCGCCAAACGCCCGACGGCAACAACGCAAGTCACGATCAAGGCGGAATAGAACACTGTCCTTAGAAAATGCATTTCTTGCTCCGAATATCTGCTGGCGCCCGCGTTGCGGTCGCTGGTTAACTCGGTTGAAAGGTCAAAACCCGAAGCACCGGCCAGCTCACGCTGGCCGCTCGCCGGGCTTTTCTCGCGATTCACCTCGTCGCCACGTCGCGCGAAGCGAAGATCCGATCCATCCGTTGCGAAATGTCCTTGAGTTCCTCGGCTCCGCCGCCGGGGACTTCGGCCGTGGCCCAGCCGTGATAGCCGATCGCGGCCAGCGCCGCCAAAACGGTCGGCCAGTCGCAGTCGCCCCCCGGATCGCCGATCTTCAATTTGAAGCCGGCGCTGGGGCCCTTGGTGTTCATCAGCTTGCGGCTGAATTCCTTGACGTCGCATTTCTTGATCCGCTTGCCCAGGGCGGCGATCCAGTGTTCGGGCCAGCCGAAGCGGACGCAGTTGCCGATGTCGAAATACGAGCCGACCCAGGGGCTGTTGATCTCGTCGATGTAGCGGGCCATCTCCAGCGGCGTGATCAGCATGTCGTTCCAGACGTTTTCGATGCAGATAAAAATCTGCAGCTCTTCGGCCACCGGCAGGAGCTTGCGGACCTCGTCCTGCGAGCGCTTGTAGGCGTCGGCGTAATAGACCTGCTTAGTGACGCGGCCGGGAACGAGCAGGGCGGTCGTGCCGCCGTAGGCTTTGCAGTCGTGCAGCGCGCCGATGAAGCTTTCGCGGCCCGCCCGGCGGACCGATTCGCTCGGGTCAGAGAGGGGCTTGGCCCAGTGCTCGTAGCCGACGACGCCGTGCACGACCAGGCCGCTGGCCTGTTTGGCTTCGACGACCTGAGCCGGGTCGAGATGGCGATCGATGTCGATCCCCTCGAAGCCGCACTCCTTGACCATCTTGAACGCGTCGGCCAGCGAGCCCTTGTGGTCCACCATCGAGTACTTGACTGCTTTATGCAGCGGGGCCGGCTTTCCATCACCGGCCGCCGAAGCGAAAGTGGGAGCCAGCGTTGCCGCGGTGGCCGCCACGGCGGTCGCCGAGAGAAAGTCGCGTCGAGAGAGGTGTTCGGCACTCATCGGATCGCTCACTACTGGGAGCCGCGATTTCGGGACGCCAAAAGCGCCGGTATGATACCTGTCCCTTTCGCGCGGCGGCAACGATGCCTGTTTTCGTCCACGAATTCTTCTGCTCGGGAGCCTTCGAGGGCGACCTGGCCGATCGCTCGCTCGCGCGGGAAGGTCTGGCGATGCTCGCCGCGGTCGTCGAAGACTTCTCGAACGCCGGCGACGGCCAGGTGGTGACTACGCTCGATCGGCGGCTGCGCGCGTCACCGGCTGCGGCACGGATTGGCGAACAATCGGCTGTCATCTGGGTCGATTCGCCCGCCGAGGAACGCCGCCTGTTTGCGGACCTTGCTCGAGCGTCGACGGCCACGCTCGTCATCGCCCCCGAGACGGGCGGCTGCCTGCTCGAACGCCGGCTGCTGACCGACGCGGCCGGCGGCCGCTTCCTTGGCCCGTCGCCCGAGGCGATCGAACTTTGCGCCGACAAACTGCGGCTGAGCGAGCATCTTAGCCGGCACTCGATTCCCACAATACCTACGACCCGGTTCGATCTTTCTGTTGGGTCTGCAGAGTGTCAGTTCCCGATGGTTGTAAAGCCGCGAGACGGCGCCGGATCGGTCGACACTTTTCTGATTCTCGACTCTGGTGAGTTTCAAGAACTGGCCACAAGATTCAGAGGCGGGCGCCCCCTCACCCCCAGCCCCTCTCCCGCAAGGGGAGAGGGGGGAGGATTTGAGTGCGCTGCATCCATTTTCAACTGGCTCCAACGAGAACACTCTTCCCCCCTCTCCCCGCATTGCGTCGGCGCCGGCAGTTTCCGCCGGAGCGGCGGACGCCGGCAAGACGGGAGAGGGGCTGGGGGTGAGGGGCTTTCAGGCCCCGGTTGCAAAGTCGCGCACAATCAGTCCGAAGCGATCCTCCAGCCATTCATTCCTGGTCGTGCGCTTTCCACTGCCGCGCTGATCGACGCGGGCGACGGTCGCATCGACATTTTTCCTTTGGGTGAGCAGCGACTGACAAACGACGGGCGATTTGGTTATCGCGGCGGCCGAATTCCGGCCGTCGACCTCTCACCGGTGCTCGCCGCGGCGGCGGTCGATCTGGTCGCCGATGCCTGCCGCTCGCTGCCGGGGCTCGCGGGTTACATCGGCGTCGATCTGATCGCGTCGGCGGACAGGCCGCACGTCCGGATCGTCGAAGTCAACCCGCGGTTGACAACTTCTTATGTCGGTTACCGCCGCCTGACGCAGGAAAACCTCGCCGCCCGGATGCTCTCTTCTTTTGTAGGGTGGGACAAGCTCGCGAAGCGAGCGCCGGCCCACCAATTCGCCGGCAATAATTTTGAAGACCAGGATGGTGGGCCGGCGCCCGGTGGACCGGCCTTGTCCCACCCTACAAAATCCCTCCAATCCGTCGATTTCGACGCCGACGGAACCGTTCGCGTCGTTTGAGGAGCTGCCATGTCCGTCGTGGGGCTCGATATCGGCGGCGCAAATCTCAAGGCGGTCGACGCCGATGGGCGGGCGATCACGCGGCCCTTCGCCGTCTGGAAGAATCCGGATCGCCTGGCGGCCGAGATCGACGGATTGCTGGGAGTCTTTGCGCCGCCCGACGCGATCGCCGTCACGATGACGGCCGAGCTGGCCGACTGTTATCGCACCAAGCGTGACGGCGTTGACGCCATCCTGCGCGCCGTCGAGTTGGCGGCCGGCGGCGCGCCGGTCCTCGTCTGGCAGACGAACGGCCGCTTCGCGGATCCCGACGAGGCGCGGGGCGAGCCGTTATTGACCGCGGCCGCAAACTGGCACGCACTGGCGACTTTTCTCGGCTCGCTCGCCCCGATCGGCGGCGCGCTGTTGATCGACATCGGAACGACGACTTGCGATCTCATTCCCATCCAGGACGGACGGCCGGTCGCCGTCGGTCGCACCGATCGCGAGCGGCTGCAGTCGGGCGAGCTGGTTTATACGGGGGTGCGACGGACGCCCGTCTGCGCGGTGGTTGGGGCCATTCCCTTTCGGGGGAGCGAGTGCCCCGTGATGGCCGAGCTGTTCGCCACGACGCTTGACGTTTATGTCACGACGGGAGACTTATTGGAGGATCCGTCGGACGTCGACACGGCCGACGGCCGCCCGGCGACGATCTCGTGTGCGCGCGATCGCCTGGCTCGCTGCATTGGCTGCGACTCGGAGGAATTCACCCACGACGATGCGCGGACGGCGGCAGACGCAATCGCCGCGGCACAGCGTCGGCACATTTCGGGCGCGCTCACCGCGGTTTTGCGTTCGCACAAGTCGCCCCCGAGCCGTGTGTTCCTCTCGGGCATCGGCAGTTTCCTGGCACGTCAAATCGTCGAGGACTCACGAGCGCTCGCGGACGCGACCGTCGT
>DASPSM010000008.1:0-22506 GCA_035623955.1 Planctomycetaceae bacterium | reverse complement strand
TTGTTGTACGGCGCGTTGCGGTCGAGAGTTTCATCTTCCAGTGAGCCCGGCTCGCCACTCGGCCTGCCGCTATAGCGCTCGCCGCAATAGTGCTCGATGGGCACTCTTTTTTCCCTCTCTTCCGATTCTTCCCGGGGCTCTCCCGTCTGGTCCCGGGGCACTTCCGACTCGTCTGGTGCTTCGGATTCTGATCGTTTCGCTCGACGCCGTGTCGCGGCTCGCTTTAGTCGCGATGTCCCTTTGGCCTTTCCGGTCGTTTTTTTCTTAGCCATTTTAGGCAACTCCTCGGTCTTGCCCCGCGACGATCCACCACCGGCTCTGCGCAAAAAAGCTCGCTCATGCAAATGCTGTTCCCGGTCCCGAGTGTCGTAACGGATGACTCTTCGCATTGCAGCCGTCCTTGTGGCGATTCAGAATTGGTGATGCACCACACAGTTGCGAAACTGCGGTTGGCATTCTGTCGCGTTGAGAACGGCCATCGCCATGCGAACGATCGCACTTCGGTCGATCCTTTGGACGACCATCACCCTCGTGAGCGCGACAGGCGGACTGCGGACGATTGATGCGGCACAGCTCGAGCTGGATGTCGTCCCCGCGCCAAACAACGGCCAGCCTGTCGAGCCTGCCGAATTCTTGGTCTTCGAATTCAACCAGGCGGCCCTCGGGGAAAGTGGTCCAGATGCTGCGGAGCACGTTCAGCAGAGACTCGAACACATCCTCGCTAAGAGAATTGACGCGATCGACCGGCTCTACCGATTGAGCCAGGTTCAAAAGCAGAAGCTCCGACTTGCCGGTCGGGGCGACATCCGACGCTTCACCGAGCGGATCGACGCCCTGCGCCAAAAATTTGTTGCGGCCCGTCGGCAGCGCGCCGCTGAGGTGGCTGGTGCCGCGCTTGTCAAAGCCGAGGCCCTCAACGCGACGCTCAAATCGGGCCCGTTCGGCGAGGGGTCTTTGTTCGCGAAGGCAAGCCACACGATCCTGTCGCAAGATCAGCTCGAAAAATGCGAGGAGCGCCGGCGGCTGGCCGGGCAATCGAAGGTGAAGATCACACTCGACAATGCCCGGATCCTGGAAACGGCGGGCCGCTTCGAGAAGTACGGCTATCGGCTCGGCTTCACCGGCAATGAAAACGAAGTCGCGGTGCTGCCTTTTGGCATGCCCCTGGAGATCTGTTCGCGGGACAAGTTGGAACCGCTGCGGACGATTGGCGAGGGACACAAACTCGTCGGCTTCGACTTCAGCCGCCTGAACATCGTCGCGCTGGCCACCGACTCGACGACGGCGTTGCTGGTCGACCTTGCAACCGGGAAAGAGACGGCGCTGGAAACGAAGCTGCGACAGCCTGCCGTCAGTTTCAGCCCCGATGGAAAACTGCTGGCGACCGGCGGCTACGGGATGCGGGCGCTCCTCTGGTCCGCCGAGAGCGGAAAGCGGATCCGCGAGCTGCCCGTCGGATCGACGGAGGGGGGCCTGATGCCCGCCTTCAGCCCGGATGGCACAATCGTCGCCGTAAGCAATCGAAATTCCAAGACCTGCCTGTTCGACGTCGCCACCGGACGGCTGCTGCGAAGGTTGTCCTGGCAATCGTCTCACGAATTGAAGTTTGACCCGTCCGGAAAACGACTGGCGGTTGCATACGCCGACGGGAACTTGGCGATCTGGGACGTCGCGACGGGTGAGTTGCTGCAGCGGGCCAGGGGCCACGCCGAGGAAGTTTTTTCTCTGGATTGGTCGCCCGATGGAAAAATCGTCGCTTCCGGCGGACGCGAAGGCTCGGTCACCCTCTGGCGAGCGGCGAACCTCACGCCGCTGATCGACATCGAGGCCCCCGAGCAGGTCTTTTGCGTCCGCTTCAACCCGGCGGGAACGCGACTGCTCTTTGGCGGATCGAAGTCCCTCGGCGGTCGCTACATCGAGATCCTGGGCGTGCCGCAAGAGTGAACGGGTGCGATCGATCGCATCGGGTGCCACGGCTGAGTCGAAGCTCTCAGCCGTGGCGCCCGAGGATCGCAAGTCACGCGGGACTTTGCGCTGAATAGCCGTAGAAACTCAAGATCAGCCCTATGAGGAGATTGAGGACTGCAGCGGCCAGAAAGATCGAGCGATGCTCGAGGATGACGCTGCCGGCCTTCAGGATCCATTCTGATCGGAAGATGGCGATGAGCGCACGCACAAGCGCGATCCATCCCAAAAGCGTGATGACGATTCGCCAGTCGAGCGACCAAACATTGTGCACCAAAATCAGCGCCATGCCGCCGAGCAGGCCGAAGAAGCCCCCCAAATACATCAAAGCGGGGCTCGCGGTGAAATCCCTCAACACCGTGCGAAACATCTGCGGCTTGAGGAACAGCGCCACCGAGAGGACCAAATACATCGGGCCCAGAAGCCTGGCGAGGAAAATTGATGCCGTCATGCGTGCCTCCTTGATCGTCCTCGAAAAGAGAAACTGACCCTCTAGTGTCCTTTTCCGAAGGAGCGCTGCCAAGCGGCGATTGCCGCAAGAGATTGCAGCCTCCGCCTCGGATGACATACGCTATACGCGCGATTGTGACTTCCGGAATCTCAAACGGGTGGAACCTCGAGGTGACAAGTTCCCTTTCGGATCGTGCACCCTCGACCACCGGAGGCAGTCCTGCGCCGCCGGCATTGCCCGCGGAGCACGTGCAAAAACTCGTCGAAATCGGGCGGATGTTCCATGATCGCAACTGGTCGCTGGGCACCAGCAGTAATTACAGCGTCGTGCTCGGCCGCAATCCGCTCAAGCTGCTGATCACGGCCAGCGGCCGCGACAAGCGGTCGCTCGGGTCGAGCGACTTTGTGATCGTCGGCGACGAGGCACGTCCACTTGACGCGGCGATGCCCGATCCGTCCGCCGAGACGTGGCTGCACATTGCGTGCGCGAAGGCTCTTGATGCCGGAGCCGTGCTGCACACGCATAGCGTCTGGTCAACCATTTTGTCGGATCTGTTCTTTGCTCAGGGGCACTTGCCGATCGAGGGTTACGAAATGCTCAAGGGTCTGACGGGCATCCGCACCCACGAGCATCGGGCGCAACTTGCGATTTTTGAAAACACGCAGGACATTCCCGAACTGGCCGCGCTGATCAGCCAGCGAGTTACCGCCAGAGCACCCGGATTGGAACACGGCTTTCTGTTGCGCCGCCATGGCCTGTACACGTGGGGACGCAACCTGGCCGAGGCCCGTCGTCACGTCGAAATCCTCGAGTTTCTGTTCGAGGTGCTAGGCCGCCGCCTCCAGATGGCCCCTGGTCAATTGCCGTCAGCCGCGATGGACAGAAAGGACGCCTCATGGCCTGCGTGACGATTTCCGCGACTGGTCGGCGGATCGAAGACCCTGAGCAGATATCCGCGTTCCTTGCGCCTTACGGGATCTGGTACGAGCGCTGGGATGTCGCGGGACGGATCGGCTCCGACGCGGACAATGATGCGATCCTTTCTGCCTTCGCTGGGGAAATCGAGCGGCTGAAAGCCCGCGGCGGATACGTGACGGCCGACGTCATCAACGTCTCGCCGGCGACGCCGGGACTCGAGGCGATGCTGGCGCGCTTCAGCCGCGAACACACGCACGACGACGACGAAGTGCGATTCGTCGTGCGGGGCCGCGGCATCTTCCACATCCACCCCGACGACGACAATGTCTTTGCCATTCAGGTCGAGGCGGGGGACTTGATCAACGTCCCTGCGGGCACCCGGCACTGGTTCGATCTGTGCGCGGAGCGCGTCATTCACGCAATCCGTCTTTTCCGCGATCCCGCCGGCTGGAGTCCCAACTACACCGATTCTGATTTACACCTGGCGCATCTGCCCGTCTGTTGGGGACCGGCGTGGTTGCCCGCAGTCGAGCGCAGCGAGAGTCCGGTGCGTCTGTGATCCGCTTTGCCGGCCGTGGCATTTTGCTGGACATCGAAGGGACGGTCTCCAGCATCCGCTTTGTCTACGACACGATGTTTCCCTACGTGCGCACTCACGTCGCGCAATTTCTGCAAACGTGCTTCGACGACCCCCAGGTCCGCGCCATCTGCGATCAGGTCGTGCGTGAGGCGACCCAAGCGGGCGGGCGCGTCGGCGCTGACCCGGCGCAGTCTCGCGACGCGCTGATTCGCCGCGTGATCGAATCAACCCATCAATTGATGGATGCCGACGCCAAAGTCACCGGACTCAAACAGCTGCAAGGATTGATCTGGGACGGCGCGTTCAAAAGCGGCGAACTCAAGGCACAACTCTTCGACGACGTTCCGGCCCGCCTGGCCGACTGGCGGAGCCGGGGCTTGGACGTGCGGATTTACTCCTCTGGCAGCGTGGCCGCCCAGAAGTTGTTCTTCGGGTACACTCAGTTCGGCGATCTTTCCGCTTATTTGGGCGGCTACTACGACACAACCACCGGTCCCAAGCGCGAAGCGACCAGCTATCGGAAAATCGCCGGCGATATGCGTTTGCCGGCAGGCGAGGTACTCTTTCTGAGCGACGTCGTCGCCGAACTCGACGCGGCCGCCGAGGCAGGAACGGAAACCGCGCTAGTCTCTCGACCGGGCAACCCACCAACCTCGGGCGAAGGTCGACATCCGGAAATCAAAAGCCTGGCCGAGGTGGAACTCGCCTGAGACTCAAAGGGATTCGTTGCGTCGACCCTTTGAGGTCTCTTGCTAGGGAGCCAAGAGACCGTACCTCCTTTTGTGCAAAGCCACCCGCACCACGTGCTTCTCAGCGACCGGTGCCGTAAGGCTTGATCGAAATGCGGCCGGTTTTCGAATCGAGGTCGATGCCGTAGCCGCACCACAAGAGGATCGACATGCCGATCAAGAAGAGTCCCATCGCGCTGCCCAAAATGGGCCCGATGTAGCCCTCTAGCTGACGGCTCTCCTTGCGCTCGCCGACAACGAGGCGGCTGATTGATGGCTCGTCCGGCACGTAAATCACCGGGACAGTCTTTTGGCCCTTGAGCGTGTCCCACACGGCCCGTTCGACCTCGGCATTGCGCGTGGCGGAGAGTCCATCCGGCGACGTGACGCGATACACAAGCCGCGCTGTGACGCCGTTGGGGGCGATGAAACGCTCGACAATCTCCGCATTGCCGGGCACGGCCGAATTGCGCAGCAGTCGCTTCGCCCGTGCGTCCTCCCGGGCCTGCCACGCCAAGAACCCCCCAGCAGCAATAAACACCAGGCCAAAGATTCCGCAGACCGTGCCGAGACGGCGGGCTTTGCCCAGACGAATCCGCGCGCCGGCGTCGTCGGTCCGGGCGGCGACGCGTTCGTCGACCCTGGCGACCAGGTCCGGAAAACCTTCAAGCGCGTCAGTCAAGCTGGCCATCAAGTGGCCGCTGGCGTCGTAGATCCGGAGCCGGCGCTCGCGGAAGAACCCAATGTCGGTCATGGCAAAGGCGATCTCCTCCCACGGACACTTGCGGGTCTCGTTCCGGCAGAAGAGGACGATCCCGCGCTGCCCGATCCTCACTTCGCGAGGATTGCGCAACGCTCGCCAACCCGCGATCAGCCCCATCACGCCAATAATCGCCGGCATGGTTGTAAGGCCCTGCAGGGCCAGCTGGTCGACTTGCGCCTTGATCGCCAAGAGCAAACCG
This sequence comes from Planctomycetaceae bacterium, assembly GCA_035623955.1. Taxonomy (GTDB): domain Bacteria; phylum Planctomycetota; class Planctomycetia; order Planctomycetales; family Planctomycetaceae; genus DASPSM01. The sequence continues at coordinate 16,902 of DASPSM010000008.1, read as the reverse complement.
AGCACAGCCACGCCGCAGAACACCACTCCGGCAATCAGGTAGCCCACGCCGTGATTCGCTCGGCGCGACGGGTACACGAAGACCTCAGCTGCCGCGTCGGTTGACATGCTTCGCCTCGGCAATTGGTGAACGGAAAGCCGGACAGCCCCAGCATCCTAATGAAGCGGCGCGTCGCAAGCAGCAAAATTCCGGCCGTGGGAGTGATTGCGCGCATTCTTGCAGTTCGCCGCAACCGCAACGGGCAAAAGGGGTTCGCCCCGGCCCGCTGCGGTTCGCCAACTTTGGCGCCATCGTCGGGCGTTTTTCGCGTGGATGTGGGGCAGTTCGGCACGGGTATTTCCCCTTAGGGGTCGCGGCGAAAAAAGACGCGGGTGGCCGCGTGAATTTCGGCGCCACGATTCAGGTTGTGGGGTTAATAGAAGTGGGCCGGGGATTCGGCCGACCGCGACGGTTGACCGTCGCGGTCGATGTTTGAGGTGTCTGACGTGCTTTCAGAAGCATCGATCAAAGCGCATCGGCGGGTGCGCAGACTGCCGCCGCGGATGCCTGTCGTTCGCGAACGTGCTCCGCACGCAGAGCGCGATCGATCGCGCGACAACTCGCTGGGATCGCCTCTACGCGGTGGGGTCGCAATTGCCGCGCTGGCCGTCGCCTCCCTTCAGCGGGGTTTGCGCGCGCTGCCTCGCCGGGCGCGGGCCTGGGTGTTTCTAGTCGGGGCCGCCTTCTGCATCATGCTGACGTTTCTGGTGAAGATCAGCATGACCTCCTGGGAAGCGCGCGGTGCAGCAAGCGCGACAACAGTCAGCGACGCGGCCGCCGAAAACGCCGTTCAGTTGGAGAATGATCCTGCCGCCGCCACGGACCAACAGCCGCGGCCTCAACAACCGGCGCCGGTCAAAGCGCCGCCCGAGCCGAAGAAGGCGCTGCGAACGATCTCTGCCGATGAACTTGCCGCTCTGAATGGGGCCGCACCTCTGGCTCCCGTCCGACCGAACGCGTCCGCGCCACGAGAAGATCTGGTCCTTGGCGGAAGCGACGTCGCCGCCGGCTCAGAGAATCGTGCTCCTGGTACGCCCAATCCGCCGGACGGCGTTAAACCGGACGGCCAAAATGCGGACGACGCAAAGCAAGTCCAATGGAATCGCGATCCGGCCACGGGGGCCTGGTTCAACTTGAACAACATCTGGGAGGTGCGCGAGCAATATTCTTTGCCGCTCGACGGACATGAGATCAACGGCGCCCGTTTCGCCTTGCGGGGGATCGGGGTCACGCCGCAGATCGAATTGGAATGGTGGTCTTCCCGCACGGTCGAGGTGCCCGAAAAACACTTCAGAGGCAAGATTACCAAGCTGCGGTTCCTGGCCATCGTCTCCCCCGCGCAGGCCCACCAGGTCGAGGGGCACGTCCGGATCGTGCGAACTCGTGGCGACACGGCGGAAGGCACGGTGCTCGTCGAAGCCGAGGCGATTTTCTATTCGCCCGCGTGGAACCTCGTTTCCACCGAAGTCAAAGAGAAGCCCTCGTGGTTTCCCGACAGCGAACCGAGCGTCAAGAGGGGAGAAGCCGGCCAACTGCCCGTAAAGGGGCGGGAGATCGAGCTGGTGCGCCAAGCTCTCCGTGACGATGGCGTGAGCGGCCGGATTCGAGAGACCAAATGGTGGCCGCCGCGACTCAATCGGGCCAACGGCCGCCGGATGAGCAAGCTGCGCTACGAAGTCATCCAGGGCCCAGCTGTCCGGATCGAAGAACTGGTTTTCGACTACACTGAGCTCAAGGCCACCTATGGGCAGCTGCCTCAGAATTTGTTTCCCGAATTCGACCGGCGCGCCGCGCGGCTCGACCAGCCCCAGAAGTAGCTGGGCCGCGACGTGGAGTTTTGGAACAGTCGCGCTCATCGTCGCGTTGTATCTGTTGAGCGACCACCCTGTCGCGTTGGCGCAGTCAACGACGCACGGGGCGCGACGGTCCGACTCGAGCCGAGCTGCCACGCGGCTGGTGGTCGACGTGGTCAAACTCAAATCGGGCAAGGCGCTGCGCGGAGCCATCGCGCGGGCCGAAGCCGATGGATCGCTCAGGCTGGCCGTCTCGCGCGAGTGGCTGCGGCAGGCCGATCCGCATTTGTTGGCGAGCCTCGAAGGGGACGAGGCCCGCACGCGTGACGCAGCGCTCGAGCAACTCCGCGACCGGATCAAGAAAGAACTCGAAAAAATTCCCGAAGAGTCACCGCTGGGGAGCTTTCTGCGCGTCGAGCAGAAGCGGGTCGAGCGGCTGCTTGCCGACCCCCGTCCCGCCGCCCAGGCCGAGCCGCAGTTTGTCTGGATCAAGTTAACGCCGAAGATCGCCAGGATTGTCTCGCCGAGCGCCGACCACAGGCGCATCGCCGGTTGGAGCTGGTTCGAGCGGCTAGCCAACGTCGAGACGCGCGACGCCGACGATCTGGAGCGGGAGCTGCGGCAGAAGCGCATCGATCCGAGCCAGACGCTGCCCGATCTGTCCGATCGGCTCCCCTTGCGCCTGCAGGACGAGCGCGAGTGGTCCGCGCGAATGGCACTCGTCAGCTATTCGCTCGGTAAGCCGCTCGATTTTCAGGGGACTGGCGACCTCTTGGTGCGGACCGACCGCGCGAAAAACGCCGACGACATCGCCCCGCTGATCGCCAAACTGTTCGGCGGGCAAGTCGATTCGCTGCTGAAGGACCTGCTCAACGAGGGGCGTCCTGCCGAATCGGCACCGAAGGCGTCGACCGCGTGGCTCGAGCCTGCGATCAAAGAGGCCGAGCGGGAGAAGGCACGGGCCTTCCGCGCGACGCGCGTCGATTTGAGCCTCGAGCGGAGTCAGGCCACTGTGAGCTCCGCATTCGCTGTTCAGCTTGTAAGCGGTGAGTGGAAGATTCTCTGGTCCGACCGCGACACCGAAGACGGCTGTCAAGCGCGGCCGCAAATCGAAGCCAACATCACTGCGGATCCGCAGGTGAAATCGGCACTTGGCCTACTCAAATCGCTGGGGGCCAAAGGGGACGACCAGGTCCGCTCGGCAATTCGCATGGGCGCCGCGACGATGGCCGCCCAGCAAACGGTCAACAACCGCTTCACCGCGTTCCAGACGCCCTACCTCCGCCAACTCGACGGCCCGCCTCTCTGGTGATCGAAGTGAGTCTGCCAATGGGATTTGCATTCATTCTTGAGGCCGAAAGGCCGAGACAACCGCGACTCCTGTTTGACAGCACCGGGGTGGCCCGGGTCGAACCGTCGGCGGTTGGTCCCCAGAACCAATCGCGCTGGGGGCAGCCCTGACGCTGGCCCGGCCACTCCCCGTGTCATTCCAACTCATCAAGAACCGCTTACTGCGTGCGCGGCTCTTCACGAGCGCCATTCAGCGTGCCGCGGGTGATAGCGCCTCGGTCAGATCCCGCAGGAACCGCGCCGGGTGCAGGGGTACGCCCCTGCTAGTCGCGAGAGGGGCCGTCGAGGGATGCTCCCTGCAGCGGGCGGCCGTAGGAAGGCTGGACAGACAGGCGACCGGGGCCGTCGACGACGTGGGCTTGAACCAGCGAGGCGTAGGTCAGCACCATCAAGAGCGAATAGGTGACGAGGTTGGGGATCGGGCTCCTGCCGACGAACTTCACGGCGCTGCCGGCGAATTTGTTGAGCCGCACGTGGACGCCGCTCCATTCGACCGAGTAAATCTCGTCGAGCAGCAGGTGCGAAAAGAACCCGACGCAGACCCCTCCCGACATGAACAGCCGGGTGCCGAGCGAGCTGGCTGTAAACGCCAGGAACGCGACCTCGCCGGCGATGATCATCGCCGGAATGCTGTGAAACATTCCGCGATGGACGGAGACGCGATTGAGCAAGCCGGCCCCGCCGTAGCGAATCACAACGTAGACGATCACCGATAAGAGCGTGGCTGTCTCGTGGTTGCCATGGCTCCAGGCCAACAGGTGCGGCATCATGGCGAAGGGAGCAAAAGCGGCTAGCAGGCTGAAAACCTCGCGGACGGGCCGACCGCTGTCCGAGTCGAGATCGGGCAGCATTCCCGAAAACCAGGTCAAACACCCGGCCAGGGCACCCTGCACGGGAGTGAAGCCGCCGAGGATGAATCCGGCCGCTCCGTATCCGACCCCCAGCGCGCCGCTGACGGTGATGTGCGTTTTGTATCCGGCCATGGATTCTTCCTTGAATCGAGTGGTGGGACTCTTAGCAGATTTCTGGAAATCTGGAAATCCGGCTTGAGGCTCGCTCGCCAGCGATCGCTCAGTCGTTGTCCGCGGCGAGCTCGCGAAGCTGCGCCAGCGCTTCGTCGAGTTCCGGGACATTTGCCCCGGGGACGCGGCCGGCCAGGTCGCACTTGGCGAGGAGAATCAGCTCTTCATAGTCTTCCGACTGCTGCAAGCGGCGACGGGCGCGGACTCCGATCCTTCCGTCGAGAAAGCCGCGGGCCAGGGCGTGATTTTCGATCAGCCAGGCCGTGCGCACGGAGATCGAATCGCCCAGGGCGCGAAGTCCGGCCGCGATGGAATCGTACGGGTCGATCCCTTTGCCCACGTCATGCAGCAGAGCGGCGAGGCGAAATTCCTCGTCGTAGGCAAGTTCGTCCGAGGCGAGCGAAAAGACCTGCAGGCTGTGGTAAAGCACGTCCCCTTCGGGATGCCGCTTGTGATCCTGTTCGATCTTGGCGAGCGGCGCCAGCAAATGCCGATAGACGCGAAACCGATCGGCACCTTCCGAAGGGAGGCGTTCGAGGTCGTCGTTCGCGTTTGAGAGAAGCGACGCACCGGCGTAGCCGTTGGACAATCGTTCCAGCTCCTCGCGAATCTCGCGATTGGTGGGAAGTTGCGAGGGGCGCAGTCGCTGGCGACAGAGGGTTCGGGCGGCCCGCTGCTTGGCCCGCGCATACTCTTGCTCTTGCCGCTGGAACATCAAGCGGGCGGCTTCAAAGAGGATCTGCTGGCGCAGCTTGTCGCCGGACATGAGAGCAAGCCGCTCGCGAACGGCGGCCGATGTCGAACTGGCGGTTTACGGATCGAGCTCGACGTTCCAGTACGCTTCGCTGATGAACTTCGACCAGCTGTCGATCCGCGTATGTTGCGTGGCGTACAGGGGTTTCCAATCGGGGCGGCAGGGGTGCTTTTTGAGGGGCATCTTTGCCTGCTCGGGAGTGCGGTCGGCCTTCCGCTTATTGCAAGATACGCAGGCCAGCACGCAGTTTTCCCAAGTCGACATTCCGCCTTGTGACCGCGGCATCACATGATCGATCGTCAGCTCTTCGCTTCCCGGCTGCACCCCACAGTATTGACACGTGTAGCGGTCGCGCTTGTAGATGTTGCGGCGGCTGAAAGTGACCGCGCTGGTCGGCATGCCCGAATAACGGACCAGGGCGACAACCTCGGGGCAGCGAATGCGGCTGCGGACTGTGGAGACGAACAACTCGCCATCTCGCGGGGCGAGTTTCGACCAGTCGAGCCAGCCATAGAGCTGATAGTCTTCGGGATCGACGACGCGGGCCGTCTCGTTCCAGACCATCACGAGCGACCGTGCCACCGAGGCAACGCCCACGGGTTGCCAATTCCGGTTAAGGACCAGCGTCGGTCGTTCCAGGACCATCGAACTCATCGTTTCATTCTCCGGCGCTCGTGTCGTCTGCACGGGGGCCAAAGCCAGGTTGAACCGCCTTGCTACCACTCGCAGAGCGACAACCGGATTGCTGTTCCTTCAGGTCCAAGCCGCGCCGGGACCAACGGTGTGTCGACTGCCTTGACCCGACTCCGCGCGTCCGCCGAGGACGCCTGGCAATCGGGTCGTGAACCACCCTGTGGGTAATTTAGGCCGAAAAATCAGCCCCTGAATAATAAGTGTGCGCACGGGGCTTGTCGAGCGCGGAGGGTGCGCGCCGGACGAGGAGCGGGTTAAGTTTTGGTGAAGCAATCCGCGCATCAAACTGCTTGGGCCGAGCCACTTGCGCTTATTGGAAAGCGGCCGCCTTGCAGAGAGTCAGGGGCGGCGACTGTCTTGACGGTTGCTCAGCGGCGGCTCGGGTCGCGTCGCCAGTTGGGCGAACCGCTCGTAACCGCCGGCGACCAGCTGATTGCGGATCAATTGCCGCCGTTCGGGTTCGGACTGGCCATTCAGCACGCCAAACACCAGACAGCCCAGCACGATCGTTGCGACATCGACGACCGTGGCGGGGAGACGAAACTCCTTCAGGTCGGCGAAGATCTCGTCTTTGCTGCAGTACTCGCCGAATTTCTTCCCCGCATACATCAGCTCGACGCCGGCGAAATCCTGGCTCCATTCGTAGTCGAACGGGCCGAAGTCCCGCCGCCGATGGATCACCCAAAAGCGGCTGCCCTGAAACAGCACTCCGTGGCTCGAGGCGCTTAAGCCCATCCTGCTGAAGCTCGATTGATCAGAGGTCGAGTGCGATGCATCTCGGTAGGTGCGGTAGGCCAACGCAATAGGAGGGTAAACTCCGTGCTTATCTCGATGATTCGCACGCTGCGAAATCATGGCGAAAGAGCTTAAACCAGGCAAGACCTGGCGGCGGTCCCGCTAGCCGCTCGCCTTCGCAATATCAAATTCTCCACCAGCCGGCCGCGGCGCGATGACGGCAGACCGGTTCACGTCGTCCTTGAGTCGCCGGCATCGTCGCCTCAAGAATGAGGGCCGGGGAGTCGATGGATTTTGGCCGGGTCGGCAACCTCAGCGTGGCGGCCAATTTAGGGAAGGAGATTTGCCGTCCCCGCGAGGAAATTGGCCGCCCGAACTAATTCGCCAAAATCGTCGCGCCGAACCGACTTGGGTGCTTGACAACGGGCAAAAACTTTAATACTTGAAGGGGCCGTTCCCCGGCCGCAAAGGGAACAAAGGACGACGCCGGGCCGGCTCATAGGGAGTTGATTAATTTGAGAAGGTCGGGGCCCGAAGGGCATTCGGGCTTTCCATCTTGCTCGCGAGTTGATTTCTCAGAACGACCGTTTCTGATGAACGATCGCTTTACCGACAGTGAGGGGCTCACACAGATGGCATGGCAACGGAGCGAGGAATTGTGGTCAGGGACCCTGATCGCAAGGGGGCCGGCATCAATGACCTTCCAGGGCGAGAATGAATCTCCCGTTTGGAGTTCGACTTTCGACGTGCGGCTGGCCGACGAGGAAGACGAAGAAGAGGAGGTCGACGACGACGACGATGACGATGCCGACGAAGACTTCGACGACGAAGACTTCGACGACGAAGACCTCGACGATGAGGACTTCGATGATGAGGACTTCGACGACGAGGACGACGACCTCGAAGACGACGAAGACGAGGACGAAGACGACGAAGACGAGGATTATTGAACGTCCGCCGACCAGAGAGGGACGGTTGAAACAGGGGCGGATGAACCTGTGACCGCGGACGGACTGTTCGAGCAAATCGCGGAAGCCGCGGCCGCCGTCCGCGGGCGGTGGTCTCGGGTCCCCAAGCTGGGGCTGATCCTGGGGACGGGATTAGGGGGCTTCGCGTCGCTGATCGACACGGATGCGGCCATCGCCTATTCCGATATCCCCTACTTCGGCGCTGCGACCGTCACCTCGCACACGGGCCAGCTCGTTTGCGGCCGCCTCGCAGGTGTGTCCCTTGTGGCCCTCGCAGGCCGAGTGCACTTCTACGAGGGCTATTCGATGCGCCAGGTCACGTTTCCGGTGCGCGTCGTCAGGGCCCTCGGGGCCGACGTGTTGATCTGCACGAACGCGGCCGGCGCGATGAACCCCGACTACGATTTGGCCGACGTCGTGATCCTCGACGATCACATCAACCTGCTGCCGGAGAGCCCGCTGCGCGGGATCAACGACGATCGGCTCGGCCCGCGATTTCCCGACATGAGCGCGCCCTACGACCGCGAGCTGATGGGCATCGCCCGCAACGCCGCCGCCGAGCTTGGAATTCCCTGCCGCTCGGGAGTCCTGGTCGCCGTGCCCGGGCCCAACCTGGAGACGCGCGCGGAGTATCGCATGCTGCGGGCCTTCGGAGCCGACGTCGTGAGCATGTCGACTGTTCCCGAGGTGATCGTGGCTGCGCACGCCGGGCTGCGGACGCTGGCGTTCTCGATCGTCACCGATTTGTGCAACCCCGACTCGCTCGAGCCGGCCACGCTGGAAAAAATCCTGGCCGTCGCCGAGCGGGGAGCCCAGCACTTGGAGCGGTTAATCCCGCGAGTCGTTTCCCAACTCGGGGCGCAGGGGTAGTCGCGTGTTGGGTGGCACTGGTGTCACCTGGTCGCAAAGAACCGGCCGGCTTACACGGGCCGCTCGCCTTTGACTATCATCGCACCTCCACGGCATGTTTGAAAAAGTCACGAACTCCGACTTCATCCGCGGCGAGCACGAGGTGCTGCGCTTCTGGCAGGAGCGAACCATCTTCCGAAAGCTGCGTGCAAAGAACGCCGGCAAGCCGCGCTGGAGCTTTATCGACGGCCCCATCACCGCCAATAACCCGATGGGCGTCCACCACGCCTGGGGCCGCACCTATAAGGACGTCTTCCAGCGCTACTTCGCAATGACGGGGCACGACCAGCGCTTCCAGAACGGCTTCGATTGCCAGGGGCTGTGGGTCGAAGTCGAGGTCGAGCGCGAGCTGCAGATGGGGGCCAAAGCCGCCATCGAGGCCTATGGCATCGACAAGTTCGTCAACGCCTGCAAAAAGCGCGTGCTGCAGTTTGCGGCCCGACAGACCGAACAATCGATCCGCCTCGGCTATTGGATGGATTGGGACGATCCAGGCACGCTGCGAAAACTGTCCGAGGCGATCGGCACCGACAGGCCGGTCACGGTTACGACCCCTAGCGGGAAAACCATCACGGATCGGGCCGATGCCATCGTCGCCCGGCTCGGCAATCCGCAGTGGGGAGGCAGCTACTTCACCTTCTCGACCGAGAACAACGAGACGATCTGGGCTTTCCTCAAAAAGTGCTTCGAGCGGGGCAAGCTCTACAGCGGCCACGACGTCATGCCCTGGTCGGGCCGGGCCGGCAGCGCCTACAGCCAGATGGAGGTCGCGGACGGTCGGCGGATGACGATCCACCGCTCGTGCTTCGTGCGGTTTCCGCTGGCCGACGCCGAGAACGAGTACCTGCTCGTCTGGACGACGACTCCCTGGACGCTCACCAGCAACGTCGCCTGCGCAGTAAACCCCGAACTCGAATACGTTCGGCTCAAGACCAATCGCGACGGCGCGATTTATTACTTCGCGAAGGACAACCTCCATTTTCAGCGGCTGGAGCGAGAATTCAAGGAGGGCTTTGGGCGGCCCGAATGGTCGTGGCCGTCGGGCGTTCCCAAGCTCAAGACGATCGCCCAGATATTTAAGGAGCAAGGGGGCTTCGAGATCGTCGCGGAGATCAAAGGGGCCGAACTCGTCGGCCGAGCGTATCGCGGACCGTTCGATGAACTGCCCGCCCAGAGCGCGAGCGGCGGAATCCCCGCGGATCCGGCCTTAGTGGGGAAGACGGCCGCCGGCTCGCATCGCGTGATTGATGGCGGCCGCGACTCGCGCGGCAATCCAAACGTCGTGGCTGGCGAGGGAACGGGCATCGTCCATATCGCCCCTGGCTGCGGCGACGTCGACTATTTGCTCGGCAAGCAGCACGGCCTGGTTGGTCTGGCACCGCTCGATGAGGCCGGTCAATTCGTCGCCGGCTTCGGACAATTCCAGGGTCGCGAGGCCAACGATCCCGAGACGGCCCAGCTCGTCTTCGATTCGCTCAAGCAAAAGCACCTGCTCGTCACCGTCGAAGAGTACCCGCACATCTATCCATTCTGCTGGCGGACGGGAGACGAACTGGTCTTCCGCCTGGTCGACGAGTGGTTCATCAACATGGACTGGCGGGAGGAGATCAAGAACGTCACGCGGCAGATCCGCTGGCTGCCGCCGAGCATCGATGGCGAAGAGCGCGAGCTCGAATGGCTCACCAACATGCGCGACTGGCTGATCTCCAAGAAGCGCTTCTGGGGGCTCGCGCTGCCGATCTGGGTCGACGAAAAGACGGGGGAGTTCACGGTGATCGGCTCGCTTGCCGAACTGAAGGAGCGGGCCGTCGAAGGCTGGCAGGAGTTCGAGGGGCACACGCCACATCGCCCCTGGATCGACCGCGTGAAGATCAAGAACCCGAAGACGGGCAACCGCATGTCGCGCGTGCCCGACGTCGGCAATCCGTGGCTCGACGCGGGGATCGTGTCCTTCTCGACGCTTGAATACAACACGAATCGCGACAACTGGCGCAAGTGGTATCCGGGCGACCTCGTGCTCGAGTGCTTCCCCGGGCAGTTCCGCAACTGGTTCTATTCGATGCTCTCGATGGCGACGATGATGGATAATTCGCCGCCGTTCAAAACCCTCTTCGGACATCGGCTCGTGATGAACGAAGAGGGGAAGCCGATGCACAAGTCCGACGGGACCGCCATCTGGTTCGAAGAGGCGGCCGAGCAGCTCGGCGTCGACACGATGCGCTGGATGTATCTAGCGCAAAATCCGGCGGCCGACTTGCGGTTCGGCACGCGGCATCCGAATCGGCCCGTCATCCTCCACACCCCCGAAGGGCCGATCGATAAGACGCGCGAAGGAATGCCGACCTGCGAAGTGGTCAGCAAGCCGGCCGACGAAATCCGGCGGCAGGTCCTGATTCCGCTGTGGAACACGTACGCGTTTTTCGTGAATTACGCGCGGCTCGATGAGTTCGACCCGCGCACACCCGCCGTTCCCGTCGCCGAGCGGCCCGAGATCGATCGCTGGATCCTCTCCAACCTGCAACGGCTGATTGACTTGGCGAACGAGCGGTTCCGTGAATACGACACGGCGTCGGTTTGCCGGCAGGCGGCCGAGTTTATCGACGATCTGTCGAACTGGTATATCCGTCGCAACCGGCGGCGGTTCTGGCGCTCGCGCGACGCGGCCGATCGGGACAAGCTGGCCGCGTACCAGACGCTCTATCACGTGCTCGTCGAGCTGTCGAAGGTCCTCGCGCCGATGATTCCGTTTCTCACCGAGCGGATGTACGCGAACCTCGTGAAAAGCTGGCGGGCCGACGCGCCCGAGAGCGTGCAGCTGTGCGACTATCCGCAAGCCGACGCGAAATTGCTCGATCCCGGGCTCAACACGCGGATGGCCGCCGCCCAGCGACTGGTGGGGTTGGGGCACAAACTTCGCGACGACGCCAACCTGCGCGTCCGGCAGCCGCTGGCCGAAGCCCGGTTCGCTTGTGCCGACGCATCCGTTGCCGATTCGATCGAGCGCCTCGCCGCCATCGTCGAAGACGAGCTCAACGTCAAGAAGTTGACCCGTTGCGAGAACCTAGACGGCCTGGTGAGCTACACATACAAGCCGAACCTCAAAACGCTCGGGCCGAAGTACGGTAAGCTGCTCGCCGCGATCGGCAAGGCGCTGGGCACGCTGCCGGCGAGCACGTTCGACCCGCTTCGCCGAGGAGAGTCGATCATCGTGCCGGTCGATGGGACCGAAGTGTCGCTCGCTTCGGCTGACGTGCTTGTCGCGACGCAACAGTCGGCCGGCTGGGTGACGGCCGAGGACCGGGGCCTGCAGATCGCGCTCTCGACCGACCTGACACCCGCACTGATCCGCGAAGGCATGGCCCGCGACTTCGTCCGGCAGGTCCAGCAACTTCGCAAAGAAGCGGACCTGGAGATCGAGGATCGGATTCGCGTCTCTCATCAATCCGACGATGGCGGCGTGAGCCAGGCCCTGGCCGAGCACCGCGAGTACATCGCCACTGAGACACTGGCGGACGCGATCGATCCGTCGACGGCCGTTCCCGGCGGCCTCAAAACTGTGTCGATCGGCACGGCCAAGGTCTTCGTCTGGATTGTCAAAACGGCCAAGTGAGCACTCACGTGACCAGCGACCCCTTGCTGCATGTGGTGCTGCATCAGCCCGATATTCCACAGAACACGGGGAACATCGGCCGCACTTGCGTGGCAGTCGGGGCCAAGCTGTGGCTGATCCGGCCGCTCGGCTTTCGGCTCGACGGGCGGCTCTTGCGGCGTGCCGGCATGGATTATTGGGAATTGGTCGACTGGGAAGCTGTCGATAGTTGGGTCGAGCTGAAGCAAAAACTCGCGGGCCGGCCCTGGTGGGCGCTGACGAAATCGGGGACGCGCCTGTTGTGGGACGCCCGGTTCGCGCCGGGTGACGTCATGGTGTTCGGCAGCGAGACGCGCGGACTGCCGCCGTCGATTCTCGGCGAGCAACCCGACCGGAATCTCAAGCTGCCGATGCGACCCGAGGTCCGCAGCCTGAACCTCGCCAGCACAGTCAACACAGTCGTGTACGAGGCGGTTCGCCAGTTCGGCGGCTTACGGGAGTCATAACTGCGGGAGTCACCATGTTGCTCGCGCGGCGGAGTTGCCGATTTTTGGACCGCGGGTTAGATTGTGGTCGCCCTCACAAGCGGCGAGTAATCAGGCGGCGAAACGAGTCAGGAGAAGCGACGGAATGGGCGTCAAGAAGAGCGGAAAAGGACGACGCAAACTCGGCCGCAAGAAACGGCGCAACCGCAGCAAGATTCGGCACCGCAAAGGCTGAAGCCGGCGCGTCGCGCGCGGGAGGCTGGTCTTTTTCTCGAAGTGCATCTTGCTGCCAGAATCCGCACGCGCGCTCGTTGTCCGCTCAAGCTGCCTGACATCGACCAAACCGCTTGACACAGCCGGCGCGTCGGAGGATGCTTGAGTTTGGAGCAAGCGGCGACGCGAATCGACCCTTCGTTCCCCGCCTGCTTTCGCCTCACGATTGATCCCGCCTGAGACCGCCCTCAGAATCCGCACCCGCCGAGTTTGAGTTCCTCGCTGATTCGTTCCGTCCTGCCTGATCCGTTCCCATTAATTCTTGATCCGCTGGAGTTCGATCGATGCGCCCTCGCGAGACGGCAATGATTGCCCGGAAGGCGTTAATCGCCGGTTGCGTGCTGAGCTTGCTTGTTGGTTCCGCGCTGCGAGCGACGGGCGGCGACGAGATCACGCCCGAGAAAATCGAGCAGCTCAAAAAGGCCCGGCAGCAGGCGCGTGAGACGAGCGATTCGCTGGAGAAGTCGGTCAAGCTGGCCGAAGACCGCGCAAAGGCGCTCGAGACGCAGCTCTCCAAGCTGAAGGCCGAGCTTGATGCCGCGAAGTCCTCGCTGGCCGCGAGCGAGAACGAGCTGGCGAAACACGCCGATGCCGTCCGCAAGTTCGACGAGGAACGCGCGCAAGCGCTGCTGGAGTCGGCTGCCGAAGCCAAGGCCCGGCGCGATCAAGCGGCCGCCACCGCCAAAGCGGCCCAAGACAAGATTCGCGCGGCCCAGGATGCCCTCCTGCATCTGAAAGCCGACAAAGCCAAGGCCCAGGCCGATGCGGTTGCCGCCGAAAAGAGCTTGAAAGATCGTCAGACCGCTGCCGCCAAAGCCAAAGAAGCTGCGCTGGCTGCGAAGGCGGCTGCCAACGCCGCCGCGAATAAAGCAGCCGACGCTGCCGCGGCCGCTGAGAAAGCCGCGGGCGAGGCGAAGAGGACCGAGGAGACGATCACTTCGTCACGCTCGGCCGAGAAGTCGGCTGCCGAAAAGATTGCCGTCACAGAAAAGTCGCTCGCCGCCGAGGAGCGCGACGCCGCCAAATCGCGTCAGATCGTCGCGCAGCGCACGGCCGAAGCCGTCGCTCGCCAGTCGGCCGCCGAAAAATCGCTGATCGCGCTCGGCAAGCTGGAATCGTTCGCACAGAAGGTCGCGCCGATTCTGACCACGCGCTGCCTGGCCTGCCACGACGCGAAGACAGCCAAGGGGCGGTTCAGCATCGAGACGTTTGCCTCGCTGATGCGCGGCGGAGAGTCGGGGCCCGAAATCGTCGCCGGGAAGAGCGCCCAGTCGAACCTGGTCACGCTGATCGAAGACGGGACGATGCCGCAGGACGCTGACCCGCTGACAAAATCGGAGATTGCCCTGATCCGGCACTGGATCGACACGGGTGCGACGCTCGACGCCGGCCTCAATCCGGCCGATCCGCTGATTGCCGACATGCCGAGCCTGCCGCAGCCGCCGCCGCCGAATAGCTATCGCGTTCCCATTCCTGTGACGGCCGTCGCCTTCAGCCCTGACGGCGAGCAGCTCGCAACGTCGGGGTATCACGAAGTTCTGGTTTGGAATACGGCCGACGGCACGCCGCTGCGGCGAATCACCAACGTCGCCGAGCGCGTCTATTCGCTCCGATACAGTCCGGATGGAAGGCTGATTGCCGTCGGCGCGGGGACGCCCGCGCAGCTGGGCGAAGTGAAGTTGTTCGGCGCGGCGACCGGCGATCTCGTCGCGGACCTGGCCCGCTCGGGCGACGCAATTTTTGCCGTGGCCTTCAGCCCTGACGGCAAACGGCTGGCAGCCGGCGGCGCCGACCGGGCCATTCGCGTCTACGAGGTCGCGACCGGCAAGCAGCAGTTGTCGATCGAAGATCATGCCGATTGGGTCATGGATCTGGCCTGGCTTCCGGACGGCTCAAAAATCGTCTCGGCCAGCCGCGACAAGACCGCCAAGGTCTTCGATGCCCGCACGGGCGATTCGCTGGTGACCTTTAATGGCCACGCCGAGCCAGTGTTTGGCGTCGCCATCGCGCCCGATGGAGTCACGGCAATCACGAGCGGACGCGACAAAAGCCTGCGGCGATGGAACGTTGCCGACGTCAGGGAGGTCGAGAGAATCACCGGATTTGGGGATGACGTCCTGCATGTCGCCGTGACCAAGGACGGCCGCATCTTCAGCTGCAGTGCTGACCGCACTGCTCGTCTGCACGCACTCACGGGGGGCAAGCTCCTCAAGACATTTTCGGGCCACGCGGACTGGGTCTATTCGCTCGCCTATTGCGCCGCGAATGATCGGCTGGCGACGGGTTCGTTCGACGGCGAAGTTCGCCTGTGGAACATTGACGACGGCAAGACGCTGGTGAAGTTTCTGGCGGCTCCGGGCTACAAGAAGCCGCAAATCAAGATGGCCTCTCGGTCATCCAAGGGCCGCAAGGACGAGGCACGTCGCGCGGTCGCCCGCGCCGCCACGAAAAAGTGATTTGGTCCGCGGCCCGGCTCTCTTTTGAGGCCAACCTGGCTGTCCGCACCCCTTGTCGCCCGGGGTCCTGCCCGACATAGTTGAAGTTGCGGGCTGGGATAATGGGCAGAAACCCGGTAATTCCGGGACGAGGGTGCCTGCATGGCGCGACGAAGGCTGTTCTTCTTGTTGGCGTCAACCGGTATGGCGGCCGTTGCGGGCGTCTTGCTCGCCGCAACGATCTCGGTCAAGAGCGGCGTGGTCGAACAGATCTCGCCGGACGGCAAGACCATCACGGTCAAGTTCCGGAATTCCGACGAGTCGACCGAGCTGTCCGTCGCCGGAGAAATCGATGTCCTCCTCGACGGAAAGCATGTCGAACTGACGACGATCAAACCGGGGATGTCCGTCACCGTGCAGATCGACGGCAAGGTCGCCCAGCGAATCATCGCTCACGCCGATGCGCCCAAGCCGACGACGAAGCCCACGCGGTCCAAGTCGACTACAAAGACGACGACCACGAAAAAAACGACAAAGACGGTCCGCAAATCGAAATCGAGCAGCAAGAAGGTTGAAAGCGAGCCCAACGCGCTCGACATGCTGCCGGTGGCGACGACCCCCTTGGCCGGCCTCAAGAATCCGCCGGGAAAAGGGGGTGGTGGCGGTGGGGCGTGGCCCTGCTTCCTCGGACCGAACCGCGACAATCAATCGCAAGAGACAGGCCTGCTCAAGGAATGGCCGGAGGGAGGCCCCAAGCTCGCCTGGCCCGCCCCCACCACCGGTCTTGGGCAGGGGTACTCCAACGTGAGCGTTGCCAATGGCACCGTCTACACGATGGGGACACCCGACAGCCAGGAAGCCGTCTTGGCGATCGATCTCGAGAAGGGCAAGCCCAAATGGAGCGTCCCCACAGGTGGCGACGTGTTTCGGGACGATCAAGGCAACGGCCCGCGGAGCACGCCGACGATCGACGGCGAGTTTCTTTATGCGCTTGGAGCGCGGGGTGATCTCGTCTGCGTCGACGCGGCGAAGCAAACGGTCCGCTGGCACAAAAACCTGATGCAGGACTTCGGCTCGCCCGGCGTCCGGTGGGGCTTCTCCGAGTCGGTGCTGCTCGACAACAATCGTCTCATTTGTACGCCCGGCGCTCCCGGCGCGGTGATGGTGGCGCTCAACAAACTCGATGGCACCCTCGTGTGGAAGTGCGCGGTCCCGGCCGGCAACCCGGCTCCCGGTTATGCCTCACCGTTAGTTGCCGACGTCGCCGGCACGCGCCAGTACATCACGTACACGGCGGCCGGGGTCATTGGCGTGCGGGCCAGCGACGGCCAGTTTTTGTGGGGCAACAACTCAACCGCCAATACGCCCGCCAACTGCACGACGCCGCTGTTAATTCGCGACTACCTCTTCGTCTCCTCCGCCTATAACGCCGGCGCCACCCTGCTGCAGCTGGCACAGGGTGAGAACGGCGGCGTGCAGGCCAATGTGATGTACCACACACGGTTTATGAACAGCCATTTCGGCGGCATGGTCTGCGTCGGCGGCAACGTCTACGGCGCCAACGGCGATGTCTTGACTTGCTTCAACCTCGAGCGGCAGGCGATCGCCTGGCAGAACCGCTCGGTCGGCAAATGCACGCTCACCTACGCTGAAGGGAACCTCTACGTCCGCGGCGACAACGGTCCGGTGGCGCTCGTCGAAGCCACTCCGGACGGTTACCACGACAAGGGGCATTTCTCGCCCCCGACGAGCGGAAACGGCCGGGCCTGGGCCTATCCAGTCGTGGCCGCCGGCCGCCTGTTTCTGCGCGACGAAGACGGCCTGTTGTGCTATTCGCTGCGTGAAGGCAAGTAACTG
>DASPSM010000007.1:0-7488 GCA_035623955.1 Planctomycetaceae bacterium | reverse complement strand
ACTTCGATTCGGGCCAGGTCGCCGGCTTCGTGCCTGACGCGGAATTCGCGCAGGCCGAATTGTTCACGAAGGAATTGCTCCGCCCGGTCGACGCGCTCGACGCGCTCGGGAGTGACGGCCAGGCCGTACGCGATACGGCTCGAGAGGCAGGGCGTCGCGGGCTTGTCCCACACGGCCAGCTCCCAGTGGGCCGCCAGTTGGCGGACATCGGCCTTATTGAGACCGGCTTCGATGAGCGGACTGCGAACGGCGTGTTCGCGGGCCGCCTGCATTCCGGGACGGTAATCGCCGCGGTCGTCGAGGTTCGCCCCGTTTACGACCACGTCGAACTCGGGCAGGGCGCCGCTTCCGTCGCACAGCAGCCGCTCGAGCCGCGTGTAAAGCTCCGTTTTGCAGAAGTAGCAGCGGTCGGGCGCATTCTTGAGATAGTCCGGATTCGAGAATTCGTCCGTCGCGATGACACGATGGCGAATTCCAATCTGTGCGGCGAGCGATTCGGCCGCTTCGCGCTCTCCGGACGCCAGGCTTGCGCTGACGGCGGTGATCGCGACAGCCTTCTCGCCGCAGGCCATTTGGGCCGCCTTGGCCACGACGGCGCTGTCCACGCCGCCGGAATAGGCCACAGCCACACGGCCGCAGGCCCGCAGGATGTCGAGCAGCCGATCGCGTTTTGCAGTCAGTGTCTGGTCGAGCGCGGCCATACCTGAACTATATCGGCGCAGCATAACGGCATCTACATGCGGTCTTCGTAGCGAATGATGGCGCATCTTTTGAACGCGGTTTGGTGTCGCGCGATTTTGCTTTCGATTAGACTCCGAGAAAGCGGGTCGACTTGAGAGGTGAACAGATGGATTCCTGTGCCCGAAGGTGGCTGCCGATGATGGTGGCCACGATTTTGGGGCTGAGCCAGTTCGCGAACACGGCGTTCGCGGCCGGCTTGTCGGCTGGCCAGAGGAAGGAATTAACGGCGATCCGCAACCTCGTTTACAAAGTGCACGTCCCCGTCCGTCGGGACAGCATCGACGACGCGGAAAAGAAAATCGCGGAAGCCCAAAAACGACTCGACGCCCTCATTACGGAGACGCAGCTTCCGGCCGACGATCCTCACTTCGCCAGCCTGATCAAGCTGATCGCGTCGCGCAAGGAAGCGATTGCCAAAGCGCGCGAGAAGGCGCAGCCCGTCGCCAAGAAAGGTGACCGCGCGAGCCGCAAGGGAGAGGGGGTGAGCTTCGTCGGCCAGATCGCGCCGATTGTGAAAGCACACTGCCTCGAGTGTCACGGCAACGACGCCAAAGGGGGTTTGCGGCTTGATACTTTTTCCGGCTTCGAGAAGGGGGGCAAGAGCGGCGAGTTGCTGGTAGTCGGCGACCCCGACAGCAGTCTCTTGATGACACGCCTGCTTGCCGCCAACGACACGCGCATGCCGAAAGGCGGCGAGCCGCTTTCGGAGAAGGAATGCTCGACGATTGCCGAATGGATTAAACGCGGCGCGAAATTTGACGGCGATGACCGCGCCAAAACGCTCGATAAACTGGTCGCTGCGGCCCCGTCAGAGACGGCTGCACCTGGCGGTGCCGCCAAACCCAAAATGACGACTCCAAGAGCCAGTATCCCCAAGCCGATGGGCGGCGAAAGCGTTGCCTTTACTCGCGACATTGCTCCCATTCTGGTCAACAGTTGCCTGCGCTGTCATAGCGGCAACGATCCGAAAGGGGGGCTGTCGATGGAGACTTTCGAGGCGCTGTGGGCAGGAGGCAAGAGCGGCGCTGTGATTGAGCCGGGTGACCTCGACAAAAGCCGACTCTGGCAATTGGCGGGCGAGCAAAAACCGTTCAAGATGCCGCCCGGCGACGAGCAGATCACGAAGTCAGAGTGGAGCCGGCTGCGCACTTGGATCAGCGAAGGGGCGGCGTTTGACGGCGATCCCAAGCAAAAGCTCGCGAGCCTGGTCCCGAGCGAAGTGGAGCGTCGCAAAGCCGAGCTTGCCCAGACCAGTTCCGACGAGCTGCGTCAAAAGCGTCGATCGCGGAGCGAGGAACAATGGCGGCGCACCTTCCCGAAGACCGAACCCGCGCAGGTCGAGAACGACGATTTCGTGGTCCTTGGCAACGTGTCGGCTGAGCGATTGAACGAAGCGGCTCGCCTTGCCGGCGAAGCGCTTCGGGCCGCGCAGGAGTTTTTGGGAGACAGTTCGCGGCCCGCATTCAAGGGGGGGCTCGCGCTCTTTGTGCTCAAGGACAGAAACTCATTCGAGGAGTTCAGCCAAACGGTCCAAAAACGCGAACCTCCTTCCGCAATTCACGGCTCGGCCGTTGTGACTCCCGGCCTCAAAGACGCCTACGTGGTGGTAGAGGATCGAGAAAGTGCTTCCGCACAGAAGGGGGGCGAACGACAACCGGAGCCCTCCTTGAAGAACAGTCTGGTTGAACAGCTGACGGAGGCCTTGCTGAAGCGGGCGGACAAGAAACTCCCCGATTGGCTCGTTGCCGGCAGTGGACGCGTCGCCGCGGCAGGAGGGAGCCAGGCGGCCCTTGAGTCGGCGCAGTGGCCCGCGCTTTACCGACTCGTTGGCTCCCTGGAAAAATCAGACGATCTGTTGAACAACGGCACGTTTTCGGCCGCGGCAATTGGCGACGTCGGCGAGGCCGTGACGGCGAGCCTCATCGAAAAACGAGGAAAGGCGATGTACGTTCGGTTCGTACAACAACTCGTCAACGGTGGAACGCAGGCCGACGCGTTTCGGGGCGTCTATGGCATCGAGCCGCAGGCGTTCGCCGAGGAATTTGTGACGCGCGCGGCTCGGGCGGCAAACGGTGAGGACAAGTAAGAGCGCCGGCAAAACGGGCGGGGCCCAGATGGACGACGTGATTGTGATCGGTGGCGGCGTGATCGGCCTTTCGGTCGCGATGGAATTGGCGGGGCAGGGGGCGGCCGTCACCGTGCTCGAGCAGGGGGATTTCGGCCGCGAGGCGAGCTGGGCCGGCGCTGGGATCCTGCCGCCGGGCAATCTCGACGCAGCCGTCACGCCCGAGGCGCGGCTCCGCGCACTAAGCCATACGCTCTGGTCCGACTGGGCGGAATCGCTTGCCGCCGAGACGGGGATCGAGACTGGTTACACGCGCTGCGGCGGGCTGGAATTACGCCAGGGTGTAAGTGCGCCCGGCGAAGAAGGGCTGGACGATTTTGCGAGCGAAATCGAGTGGTGGCGAGGGGAGGGGGTCCGCGTCGAGGAACTCGACTCCGACTCGCTGCGGGAAATCGAGCCGCTCGTCAGCTCTGAGTTTCGAGCCGGTTATCGATTGGCCGAGTTGGGCCAGGTCCGCAATCCGCGGTTGATCAAGGCATTGCTGGTCGCCTGCGCCGCCCGCGGCGTTCGGCTTCATAGCGGAACGCCCGCCATCGCGCTAGAAGAGCTGCGCGAAGGAAGCGAGGGCGAAGAGGCACATGCGGAAGACAAAAATCGTCGCATCGACGCGATCCGAACGCACTCGGGTCGCGTACGGGCCGGCCGCTTTCTGGTGACGGGGGGCGCGTGGTCGCGGGGGTTGCTCAGTTCCGTCGGGGTCGATGTGGCGATCAAGCCGGTGCGGGGGCAGATGGTCCTCTTGTCGCAGACACCGCGCCTGTTTTCTCACGTGTTGCAAACGGGATCGCGCTATCTCGTGCCTCGCGACGACGGGCGAATCTTGATCGGTTCCACCGAGGAGCACGTCGGCTTCGTTAAGGCCACCACCGCGTGTGCGATCAGCGAACTTTTGTCGTTCGGCATCGCCCGCGTGCCTGCGCTCGCCCAGGCGCGATTCGAGTGCTCGTGGAGCGGGCTGCGTCCCGGCTCCGCGGATGGCTTGCCGTACCTCGGCAGGGTTGCCGGCTTCGACAATCTGTTCATCGCGGCCGGTCACTTCCGCAGCGGCCTGCAGTTGTCCCCGGCGACGGCCCGATTGGCTCGGCAGGCCCTGTTGGATCAGGAAACCGACATTCCGCTCGAGCCTTACCAATCCGATCGGCCACGCGCTGTGGCCGCACCGGCCCGAACCTGACGGGCAACGATGGGAGAGGAGGGCCCGGATGCGAGCCGTCGTTCAGCGTGTATCGCGCGCCAGCGTGACGGTTCGCGGCGAAGTCGTCGGGCGGATCGACACCGGGCTGCTCGTGCTGCTGGGCGTCGCCGAGCAGGATACACAGGACGACGTGATCTATCTCGCGGGCAAGATCGTCGGCCTGCGCATCTTTCCCGACGACGAAGGCAAAATGAACCGCTCGCTTTTGGAAGTGGGCGGGAGAATGCTGGTAGTCAGCCAGTTCACGCTGCTCGGTGATTGCCGCAAAGGACGACGCCCCAGCTTCATCGAGGCGGCCCGTCCGGAGCGAGCGGTCGAGCTGTATCGCGGTTTCGTCGCGGAAGCCCGGGGGCAGGGGGCCGAAGTCGAAACCGGCACCTTTCAGGAGCAGATGGACGTCGAACTGGTCAATGACGGCCCAGTCACGTTGATTCTCGACACGCGCGAGATGCGCGAAGCCGCGACCTCGAAGCAACCCCCGGCTTGAGCTGCGCCGGGCACCCGTCTCGGAATGTTGCTTGCTCTCCCCCCTGGCCTGCCCCAGCCGCCGAACTGGCCTCTGCCGTTTTGTCGCAGCCCGAACTGCTCTTTTGCCGTTTTGCCGCTTTTCGCTATACTCCCGCCCCCGTTGACGGCCGCCCGATTTTGTTGTGCGTGCCGCCACCCTTTTCATTCAGGCAGGGAAGCCCGCCCATGTGGTACGACCTTCTGACCCTCGGCATTTTGATGTACGCGATGTTTCGCGGTGCCATGAAGGGAATCGTCTGGCAATTGGCGACGATCGCCGCGCTCTTGATGTGCTTTTTCTTCTCCGGTTCGCTGTCGCACGTCGTCGCCCCCTTCATTCGCGTCGAAGAGCCTCTCAACAAGTGGATCGCCATGCTGGTGCTCTACTTGGGCTTCTCGTTCGTCTCCTTTGGCGTCGCGCGGGTGATGCACGATGCGATCGAGAACATGCGGATCGAAGCCCTCGACCGGCACCTGGGGGCCGTGCTCGGCCTGGTCAAGGGCGCCATGTTCAGCCTGTTTCTGACCTTCTTCCTCGTGACGCTGTCGCATTCGGCTCGTGAGTCGATCATCGCTTCCGAGAGCGGGTACATCGCGGCCGTCGCGATCGACCGACTGGATCCCGTGATTCCCGGCGACCTTCACGCGCTCTTGGAGCCCTATCTGCGACGCATGGACCCGCGCGAAATGGAGCGGGAGCATCGCGAAGACGAATACGCCCGACGGCATGACGGAGACGATCGCGACGATCCGTTTGTCGACGATGATCGGCCGCTTGATCGCCGGGACGGGAATCTTGACCGGGATGCTCGGGACCGGGCCGCTCGGGATATCGATGCTCGGCGGGGCGACGACCGCGCCTTCGACGACGATCGGCGGATGGGGGACCGACGCCCCGACGACGCCCGGCAATACGCTCCCGATCGGCGCGACGATGGTGGTCCGCGTCATGACGTGATCTCCGATCGCCCGCGCGACGGGCGTGACAACGCCTTCGACGATGCGGGGTTCGACGCGCCTCGCGCGGATCGCCGGGATCTGGATCGAGGCGACCGCCGGTCGCGCGGTTTCGCCGACGACGATTTAGGCCCGCCCAGCCCCGACGAGAGCGACTGGCTCGCCACGCTGCCGTCCGCTCTGGACGAAGGGCTGCGGCTATTGGCACGAAAAGCCTGGCGGGCCACGAAGCCCGAGCATCGTGACGAGCTTTCCCGCCTGCTGTCCTCGACGACCGTGCCGGACATGATCCGCAAAACGCTTCGCGACTGGCAAAATGGCCGCCCGATGTCAGGCGGAGAAAGCCGCGACGACAAAACGCTTTGGCAAGATGGCCGCCCGGCGTCAGCCGGCCCGGCAGGGGGCAGCCGCGACGAACGGGTGTCGCTCGAGCGGCAGATTGTCCGCTCGCTGGGGTCGCTCGGCGGGGGCTCTGATCGGTCGATCGCCGCCGAGGACATTGAAAGCACGCTGTCGGGCATTCCCGACGACGTAGCCCTCAACGTGCTGCGGGGCTGGCGATCCGACCTTCGCGATTCAAAAGCCGATCCGCGGGACCTCGACGGCTCGTCGCTCGTGCGTCGCGTTCGCCGGGAGCTGAGCCGGGCCGGGATCTCGATCCGCACCCTGGACAGCGCAACGCAGGATCGCCTGCGGGGCGGAGAACTTCGCTAAAGCCAGCGTTCTCAGAAAAAGCCCATTTTTCCCGGGCTTTTTCGAGTTCGAACTAAACATAACAGACATTATCGGACGTTGCCGATCGGCAGAAATCCGGCGCCGTCAACGGCTGTTCGCGCCGTTGTTCTTTGCCGAGCTGTCTGCCGCCTTCCCCGCGCCGGCTGAAGCGGCTGACTCGATCGCCAATTCCTCGTACGCCCCGATCTTCCGGAACTTCTGATAGCGTCGCGACAGGAGCGTTTCGGTCGGCACGATCGAAAGCTTGCGCAGCGCCCGCTGCATTGACTGCTTCAGTGTGTTGGCCATCTGCCGGTGATCGCGATGCGCACCCCCCAGCGGCTCCGGAATCACCTCGTCGACAATTCCCATCCGCAGCAGGTCGGCGCTCGTGAACTTGAGCGCCCGGGCCGCCTGGTCGACATTGCGACTGTCCCTCGTCTTCCACAGAATGCCGGCGCAGCCCTCCGGGCTGATCACCGAATAGTACGAAAACTGCAACATGGCGACGTGATCGCCCACGCCGATCCCGAGTGCCCCGCCCGATCCTCCTTCACCAATCACGACGCACACCATGGGCGTCCGTAAAAGCGACAGTTCGCGCAGGTTGACGGCGATGCTGCTGGCTTGTCCGCGCTCTTCGGCTCCGATCCCCGGGTAAGCGCCGGGCGTATCGATCAGGCAGATGATGGGCAGGCGAAATTTTGCCGCCAGCTTCATTTTCTCGAGCGCCTTTCGATAGCCCTCCGGGTGAGCGCAGCCAAAGAAACGCTCCTCGCGCTCTTTGATCGTTCGTCCCTTGTGCTGGCCGACAACCAGAACCTTCTGATCGTCCAGCTTTGCAAAGCCCGTGACCATCGCCCGGTCATCGCCGAACGCCCGGTCGCCATGCAGCTCGACGAACTCGTCGAAAACCAGCTCGATGTAATCGAGCGTTTGCGGCCGGGCCGAGTGCCGGGCGACCTTCACGACGTCGGACGGGCTGAGGTGCTCGTAGAGTTCGCGCAGCTCGTGCTGGATCGTGGTCCGCAAGGCGCGGATCGCGTCCCGCGCTTCCGACGATTCGCTGATCTGCGATTCGAGCGCGGAGAGCTGGCGTTCCTTCTCGTGGATGCTCTTTTCGAAAGCGAGCTCGAGGTAAGTTGACGCCAAAGAGGGATCACCCTTTCAATCGGAGCCCCGACGACGAAGGCCTGTTCTGGAAAACAGAACGGCCCCGAACGCCTGCCCCGTCGTCATTTAACCGGTG
>DASPSM010000895.1:0-17369 GCA_035623955.1 Planctomycetaceae bacterium | reverse complement strand
TCCGCCGCCGGCTCGGCGCGGACGAGCGATCGCACGACAGGTGACGTCATCATCGTGGTGACGAGGGCCATGAGCACCATCATGGCGAAGAGCGTGGGGGAGATCACGCCGAGGTCCAGACCGATATTGAGCACGATCAATTCCATCAGGCCGCGGGTGTTCATCAGGGCGCCGAGCGCGGCAGCGTCGCGCCAACCGAGCCCCGTGATCCGGGCGGCGCCGCATGTGCCGCCGAATTTGCCGAGCGTCGCTACGAGCACGATAACCCCGCACAAAAGCCACGGGCCGGCACCAGTCAGAAAATCGATCCGTGTCCGCATCCCTGTCAACGCGAAGAAAGCGGGCAACAGCAGAACCGTCACGATCTGTTCACTCCTGCGGGCGAAGTCACGCGCGAAGTCGCTGTCGTGCGGAACCAGGGCTCCCAGCAAGAATGCCCCGAAAATCGCGTGGATGCCGATCAACTCGGTCGCCAGGGCCGATGCCAGCAGCAGGACGAACACGATTCCTGCCGCCGTCCGCGAGAGGCGCTTGGCCGCGGGATGACGGGCCAAGCGAACGACCAGCGGCCGCACAACCAGAAGCATCGCCGCGATGTACGCGACCGTGCCGGCAATCACCAGCAGACTCTTGCCGACCTTGGCCTGCGCGACACCGACGACAAAGGCCAACAGGCACCAGGCCGTCACGTCGCCAAGCGCGGCACAGCTGAGGGCCATCACGCCGAGCGGCGTCCGCGACAGGCCTTGGTCCGTCAGAATCCGCGCCAGCACCGGGAAAGCGGTGATCGACATCGCCACGCCGACGAAGAGCGCGAAATTTGTGAACGGGACGTTGCTGGTCGACAGGCGCGGATAGAGCACGAGCGCCAACAGCGAACCCAGTAGAAACGGCACGAGGATGCTGGCGTGCGACGTCGCGACGGCCGCGTGCGCCCGCCCTTTGATCAGGCCGGCATTCAGCTCCAACCCGACGATGAACATGTAAAGGATCACGCCGAGCTGCGAAATCACGCTCAAGAAAGGGGCCACCGTGGGGGGCAGAATCCAGGCCGAAGCCTGCTCTCCGATCAGCGACGGACCGAGGAGGATTCCTGCCACCACTTCGCCGATGACGGGCGGCTGCTGGACGTAGGCGAAGAGCCGAGCGAGCAACTGACCCACGGCGATGACGGCAACCAGCGCAATCAGCACGTGCACGAGCACGTCGCCAGGCTGCAGCACGACAGTCGGACCGGAGACGACGGCCGGCTCGGGCGCCTGAAGCTTCTCACCGTAGGAGCGGATTACGAGAAAGGCCGCGACCGTCGCGAGAATCATCAGCGAATAGCCGACGAATCCAAGTCGCTTTTTCGGTGTTGTCGGATCGTGCACGATTGAGCCGCGGATCTTGGGAGCGCCACTTCAGCCGAGCCCCGACGCGCAAAGACCGTAGACAGGGCTTCGCAGGACTTCAGACTTCGGCGGGCGCAAAAGGGCTCGAGCGAATCGACTGCGCCGTCCCGAGGTCGGCCCTGTTACGCTCAGAAGGTATGCGTGAGGGCGACCGAGATCCAGTGGACCTCGGCGTTGAACGTGCTGTTGCTGAAGTCTCCGCCCACGAGAGCGCTCGTTCCCTCGCTCCGCTGGGGCCCGAACATGAACTGGTACGCCAGGTCGAGCCGCCAGTTGTTCTCGAACTTCGTTCCCCAGCCGATGGCGAACGTGTGCTCCAGGATGCCCGGGATCCAAGGGGTCAAATTCGAGCTAGGGATTGTGATCGAGTTGTAGGTGTAGCCGAGACGGAGCACGCTCGAATCGGTGTACAACCACTCATAGCCGGTCCTCACCGAGACGCTGTCCCACCAGCTGAGCGGGATCGATTGGCTGATCGCCGGGCCAAGCAGATGCGTGAACAGCGGATTCGACGATCCCGAAAGTTCCAGCCCCAGGTTGTTGAAAGCGTCGGCCCAGTCGACCCACACGACGTCGAGCGAGACCCGCTGCCGCGGCGTCAGATCCTGCTTGATGCCGATACCGACGGTCGCCGGCCAGGCCAACTTCGCCGAGGATTCGTAGTGCGTGCCGATGGGGGCCGGACCGAGCGGCGGGGGAAGGAAGACCTGCGCATCCATGTGGCCGTCGAGGCTGAAGCGGTCTTCGCTGGTAAACGCGGCACCGAGCATCGTGGTGTCGGTGAGTTGATACTGCGCTCCCACCGACCAGGTGTAAGTGCAGCCGTCGCCCACGAGCTTGATCAGGGTCGGCGCGCCGGCAGCCGGGCCTTGCTGAATGAAAAAGGGAGATTCCAGTTCTTCGTAACTGTACGCCAATCCGAACGTTGCACCGATGGAAAGCCCCTCAATCGGCCGGTAGGCAATTCCCGGCAAGAATTTGACGAGAGAGCCGAACGACTTGTACGACTGATTGCCCAGCACCGGGTTATTGAGATCCCAGCCGGCCGAAAATCCCGCGGGAGCAAAGACGCCCAAGCCCCACGCCCACTGGCCGTCGTCACTCTTCTGGAAGTACGAGACCATCGGCAATTCGAGGGGGCGGATGTGGGCCGCCGTGTCCGGGTTGATCGAATTGCTGTAATGCAGATCGGTGATCAGCGTGTCGCCGGCGACCTCGAACAGGCCGGTGCCGTCGCCGTTCAGAATGCCCGCGGGGTTGGCCAGGAGGACGCCGCCGTTGTCCGAGAAGGCGATGTTCGTGCCGCCGCGGCCGTCGGAGATCGCTTCGACGCTGTCGTGGATGACGCCGTCGGCCAGGGCCGCGCTGGTCGTCAGAGCCAGCATCACAAACGCAGCGAAGCAACTTGCGAAGCGGTTGATCATTGCACCGGCCCGTTCGAGATCCGTCTCTGAGAACGGCGCGGCGCAATGTCCGCGCGATTCGTGACCGAGGCTTGGGAGAAACCCCATCCCTGAGGCTCTCACGGATATCGGTTGGGGCGCGGCGACAAGATCAAACGCTTGTGGGCGCAAAGCACGCCGCAGGACCGTTTCGTCTGATGCGCAAAGCAGATTCGGCACGGCCGAAACGGGTGCTATAACCGGCACGTCTTGTCCGGGCCGCACAGCTTGCCTGGCGGCGTGCCCTCACGGAGAGGCTGATGGCGTGATCATCAGACGGGAGCCCGAAAAGTCGGGTCAGTTTACCTGATCGAGAACGCGCAGCTCGATCGGCAGCGGAAACTGGGCAAATTCCTCACGAATCGTGTGGGGTTCAACGTGGGCCCCGTAACGGTCCATGAGGTAGGCCAGGCATTCCTCGACGACCTCTTCCGGAGCACTGGCGCCCGCCGTCACCAGCACGGTCTCGCACCCCTCGAGCCACTGCGGATCGATCTGGCTGGCGGCGTCGATCAGATAGGCGGGCTTGTTCCCCTCTTTGGCAATCTCCGCCAGGCGGTTGCTGTTGGAGCTGTTTTGGCTCCCCAACACGATCACGACGTCCGAGGCCCGCAGCAAGGTCTTGACCGCGTCCTGGCGGTTTTGCGTCGCGTAGCAGATGTCCTTCTTGGGCGGCCCCACGATCTTCGGGAAGCGTTGCTTCAGCCGCTGGATGATCAGGCTGGCCTCGTCGACGCTGAGAGTTGTCTGCGTGATGTAAGCCAGGCGATCGGGATCGGGAACCACGAGCGCGTCGACGTCTGCGACACTCTCGACCAGCCGCATTTGCCGGGGAGCTTCGCCCATCGTGCCCACCGCTTCGTCGTGGCCGGCATGACCGATGAGGATTACCGTGCGGCCTTCGTTCGCAAAGCGGATCGCTTCGAGATGGACCTTGGAGACGAGCGGGCAGGTCGCGTCGATCGTGGAGAGCCGTCGAGAGCGCGCTTCCTGTCGAATTTGGGGACCGACGCCGTGAGCGCTATAAACGAGACGGCCCCCTTCGGGGACATCGGCAACCTCGTCGACGAAGACCACGCCGCGCCGTCGAAAGCTCTGCACGACGTGATTGTTGTGGACGATCTCGTGATAGACGTAAAGCGGTGGTCCGAAGAGTTCCAACGCTCGTTCCAGGGTCTGGATCGCCATGACGACCCCGGCGCAGAATCCGTGCGGATTTGCCAGCAGCACTTTCATCTTCAACGCTCCTTGCTTTTCCGGCCACCTTGGCTTGCGTCCGCGACTTCCTGCGCGAGAAGCGCTTGGACCCTCTCGATCAACGCGCTCGACGCAGCGCGTCAGCCAGCACAAATCGTCAGCCTGCGACCTCCGCCGGAACCATGTTGACGAAATAGTCCATCGAGTCGTCGTCGGCGAACCCCTTCTGGACGTTGACGAACTCGTCTTCGGCCTCGAGAAACGCGTCGACCACATCGGGATCGAAGTGCACTCCCGATTCCTCGACGATCAGCGACCTGGCCACGTCGTGCGACATGGCGTTCTTGTAAACTCGCTTCGCCGTCAGCGCGTCGTAAACGTCGGCCAAAGCGACGATGCGCCCGGAAAGCGGGATCTCGTCGCCGACGAGACCCTGCGGATACCCGCTGCCGTCGTAGCGCTCGTGGTGCGTGAGTGCGATCTCGCGGGCCATGCGGAGGAACTCGGCGTCGGGCTGCAGCCGGCCCGCCGCGTCGAGCGTGTCGGCTCCGATGCGGACGTGCGACTTCATGATCTCGAATTCGGTGTCGGTCAGCGGGCCGGCCTTCAAGAGCACGCTGTCCGGGATGCCCACCTTGCCGATGTCGTGCAGCGGGCTGGTGAGATAAATCAGGTTCACGTATTCGGCGTCGATCTCGCCGCGGAACTTTTCCTTGCGCCCCAGGCGGTCGGCCAGGATGCGGCAGTACTCTCGCATCCGCTCGAGATGGGCCCCCGTTTCCGGACTGCGCGACTCGGCCAGCTTCGCCAGCGTAAAGATCGTCAGGTTGCGGCTCTCGAGCGACAACAGCCGGATGCCCGACTTGACGCGCACGCGAAGTTCCGCCGGATGAAACGGCTTGGAAATGAAATCGTCCGCGCCGGCGTCGAGCCCCTGGACCACGTGCTCGGTCCCGTCGCGCGACGTCACCAGGACGATGTACACGTAGCTGGCGAAGCTGCGCTCGCGGATGCGGCGGCACAGCTCGATGCCGGTCATCTCGGGCATTTCCCAGTCGGAAATGACGATGCGGTACAACCCCGTCCGCAGGATTTCGAGCGCCTCGCGGCCATTGTGCGCCGTCGTGACCTCGTAGCCGGCGCCCGAAAGAGCTTCGGACAGAAGCTCGAGGGCAATTTCGTCGTCATCCACAATCAAGATGCGCATGGAACCTCTCCGTTGAGCGCGGATTCACTTGCCACTGCGGCGCCTTGTTCCGGCGAAGCTGCGGCGACCAGGGGCAGCGTTTCCTGCAGGAAACGCCGGCCTTCGTATTTGAGTCGTGCGAGGGCGTCGCGCGCGGGGGCAATATCGCCGCTGCGGCCCAGTGTTTCGAGGTGCGCCGCCACGGCGCGGAGCGGTTCTGCCGAGAGGTTGGCGGCCGCCCCCTTGAGCCGGTGCGCACAGCGGGCCAGTTGTTCGCAGTCGCCGGCGTCGACGGCCGCCTTGATCTCGTTGAGATCGGTCCCCAGACGGGCGTGCAACTTGGCCAACAGTTTGTCGGCCAGTTCCGCTTTGCCCAGACATCGTTTCAACAGCGACTGGCGATCGATGACGGCCGAGTCCTCGACCGACTCGGGCTCTGTCTCGGAAGGCGGCTCGGCGGCGCTTGGCGGCGGGGCTTGCGCCACTTCGGCCGGGCGCCGTGCCGGGCCGAACGCTTCGCGCACGGCCAGGTGGGCTTCGATCGTCTCGACGAGTTTAAACGGATCGAATGGCTTGCAGATGTAGTCGGACATGCCGACGGCGAGGCAGCGCTCGCGCTCTCCCGAGAGCGCGTTGGCCGTCAGCGCGATGATCGGAAGCGCACAGCGGGTGGAGCCGCTTCCCCGCTCGTACTCGCGGATCTGTTGCGTCGCTTCCAAGCCGCCCATCTCGGGCATCTGGCAGTCCATGAGCACAAGGTCGTAGTCCGTCAGCTTCACGGACTCGACGGCTTGCCGGCCATCGGCGACGACCTCGCAGGTGTAGCCAGCCTGCGTCAGGATTTCGATGGCGACCTGCTGATTGATTTCGTTGTCTTCCGCCAAGAGAATTCGCACTCCCCTGCGCGAAGTCCGCGGAATGACGCAGGCGTCGGTCGTATCCTTGCGCCCCAGTCGGGGACGGGCCTTCTCGCTGCCGTCGTTGTTGACCACCGCCAACAGCGCCTCGAGCAGCGAGGTCCGCATGATCGGCTTTGAGAGGCAATCCACAAAGCCCAGTTTCCGCAGTCGGAGCAAGTCCTGGGGCGCCCCGACCGGCGTGAGCAGGATGAGGGCCGGTTTCCCCAGCTCGGGCTGGGAGCGGACGGCGGCGGCAAAGTCCTCCTTGCTCAGGTCGTTGACCCCCAGGTCCCACAGAGCGAAGGCGTAAGGCGCCTGCGCGCTTGCTGCCTGTTCGAGTCGTTTGAGGGCTTCCGCCCCGCTCGCGACGTCGCACACTTCCAGTCGGAGGTTCACGAGCTGTTCGGCGACGATCGGGCGGCTGGTCTCGTTCTGATCGACGACCAGGGCTCGCAGCCCCTGGAGCGGCTTGAGGCGGCCGCTGTCGGCTTCAGCAGAGGACTCGATCACTTCGAAGGGAATTGAGAACCAGAACGTCGAGCCCCGACCAACCTCGCTCTCGAACCCGATCGTTCCCCCCATCAGTTCGCAGAGCTTTTTGCAAATCACGAGGCCCAGCCCAGACCCGCCATATTTGCGCGTGATCGACGCATCGACCTGAGAAAACGCCTGAAACAGCCGGTTGAACCGACTGTCCGGGATGCCGATGCCGGTGTCCTCGACCGTAAAGTTGAGCGTGGCGGTGTGGTCGACCTGCTCGGCCAGGCCGATGCGGACCACGACCTTGCCGCGCGCGGTGAACTTGATCGCGTTGGTGAGGAGGTTGGTAATGACCTGCCGGATTCGACCCGGGTCGCCGACGAGCCGCGGCGGAACGCCCGGGTCCGCGAAGTACGCCATTTCGAGCGACTTTTCCTTGCACTTGTGAGCCATCAATTCGATCACGGGCTCGACGGTGGCGTGCAGGTCAAAGGGGATCTTTTCGACCTCGAGCATGCCCGCCTCGATCTTCGAGAAGTCGAGCACCTCGTTCAGCAATTCGAGCAGCGAAGTGCCCGAAAACTTCGTCGTTTGGGCGTACTTCCGCTGTTGGGAGTTGAGCGGGGTCGCCATCAGCAGATCGGTCATGCCGATTACGCCGTTGAGCGGCGTCCGCAGCTCGTGCGAGATGTTCGCCAGGAATTCGCTCTTCGCGCGATTGGCGGTCTCGGCCTCGACGCGCGCGGCATGCAACTGCTTGTTATATTCCGTCAACTGCTTTTGCGTCTGGGACAGCTCGGCGACGAGCCTTTCCAATTGCCGGGTCCGCTCCCGCACGCGCTCTTCGAGGTTCAGGTTGAGGTCGCGGATCGTGCGGTTGTCGCGATCGAGTCGCTCGACCATGGAGTTGAACTGGCGGGCCAGGATGTCGATCTCGTCGTTGCCGGTCGGCGTCAGGCGCTCCGAAAGCAATCCGCTTCCGACGCGGTCCATGGCGGCGACCATCACGTCGACCCGCTTGGTCACCGACCCTGCCATCAACGTCGCGTAGAGCACGCCGGTAATGGCAGCGGCGATCGTGATATACAACGAGTGGGCCTGCAGCTCGTGGACGGCCTCCAGCTGGTGGTCACGGTCGTTGTCCGCGATGAGGTCGCTGGCGCGCTGGCGGGCGACCTGGCCGATCATCAGGGCCGTCGTCGTGATGATCAAGAACGAACACAAGCCGAGCCGAAACCGCAGCCTCCCTCGCGGCACGCTGCGATATTCGATCGAAACTCCGTGAGCCAGCAGGTGCCGAATGACCGTCCCCATGCAGTGCTCGATGGCGAAAAACGTGGCCAACAGGGCCAGGTTGATCCCCATGAACACCGCCCAGGTCAGATTGATCAGTACCGCCACCGGGGCGCCGTGCCACCACATGTACAACGACACCGGCAACAAGCACGTCAGCGGGGTGAACCAGGCCTCCAGGCGGTGATGGCGGACGGGGAACAGGACGGCATCCCGGCCGGCCTGCTGCGCGTAGGCGGGGTCGAACGGCTCTCCCCGTTGGATGCACTTGAGGACGTGGCGCACGCGGCGCAACTCCCACAGCGCGATCAGCACAGTCGACGTGACGCATTGGATCACGACGATAATGCAGGAAATCCGGAAGTGATAACGGATCTCCGGCGGGAGCTTGAGCGTCAGCTCGACGTAATAGATCACGAGCGCGCCGCCGATCGAGCCGCCCAAACGCGTCACGATCATCATCAGCAGGATGTACTGATGACCGAAGCGCGCGAGGTATTTCTCTGTCAGCGATTGCTTCACGGCTATGGCCTGTTCACCGGCCAAGCGGGAGAGGGGCCGCTCGTCGGGATGAGTTCCCTATTTCTTCCCCCGGCTGCCCAAGTGCAGGCAAATCAGCCGCTGGAGTCCACCGACCAGTTCGTTCAGGTTGACCGAGCGGCAGCGAGCTGCCAGCGCGAGGATCTCCCGG
Source organism: Planctomycetaceae bacterium (assembly GCA_035623955.1). Classification (GTDB taxonomy): domain Bacteria; phylum Planctomycetota; class Planctomycetia; order Planctomycetales; family Planctomycetaceae; genus DASPSM01. The sequence goes on along the minus strand of DASPSM010000895.1, from coordinate 8,787 downwards.
CGATAACCCTGCCAGCGCTCGAGAAAATGCTCCTCGTGCTTGCGGCCGTGGATCACGCCTTCGATGTACTCGCGGTTGCCGCTCCACAGATCGCTGACCTTGAGGTCGCCGCAGGCGATCGCGCGGGCAAAGACTCCACTGGTGAAGTCGTCCTCGCCAATCTCGCGCTGCCAGGTGGTGATCATGTTGCCGATGCGGCCCATGCACTGCCCCTTCCACACCGCCTCGCGGACCACTCCCATTTCGGAGCGATCGAATCGCGGCGAACACATCATGTCCATCGTCGAGGAGACCATCATGTGCATGTTGTGCGGCAGATACAGATCGTGTTCGACGAGATTGAACATCTCGGGATATTCGTCCATCAGCCGAGAGTAGCGCATCACGTTGAAGAGCTGCCGGTAGTCGAAGCGCAACAGTTCCGCAAACTCGGCGTGGCGCGGGAAAGCGCGGACGCGGCGCTGGATCTCATTCCAGATTTCGAGCGTAAACCGCGCGTAGGCCCGCTGCTGCGGCAGGAGCGTCTTGCTCAGCTCTTCTTCGCCCGACTCCAGCAGGTTGAGCAGATGTTCCAGAAAGGCCAGGTCCTTCTGATGGTCGGCGACGTCGTCCAGCATGACGTCGAGCATCACGCCCAGAACTTTTGTGTCACCCACTTCGCTTTCGAGGCTCGGCTCGACGCACGTTAGGCGCGTGATCTCCACGCCGCGCCGCGCCCACGTCCACAGAAACGGATTGCGGTGTCCGACCTGGGCGTATCCTTCCACCCAGCCGGCCAGCGGGCGGCTGAGCTTCAGCGCCAGGACGTGCGAGATTTCCTGTTCGATTAATTCGGGATTGGGGTAAAACTCGTTCGAGCCGGTCGCGCAATCGGGGGCGGCGGGCTGAGATTGAGCGCCTGGATCGGTCGGGCTGGCGAGTGGATCGACAACGAGTTGAGGGTTCACGGTCGCGTTCCTGCTCTAGGGAGGTGCTGAGGGGACAAATCACCGCGGACGCGAGTCCGTCGGATAGATGACTGAAAGTGCGCTCCGCGCCGTTTTCCTGTTTCCTTTAATTCCTATTAACGCGTTTCTCTCTTTTTGAGGGCACGAGTCCCTCGCTGCGCGCAAGCACCCGCGCGATAGACCTTCGGCCCCGGCTCAAAGAGGCACGAAAGCCTACTCCACCGCTGAAAGGTGTCAACCACCACTGTCGACAGAATTTTCAGAATCTCGCGCGATCTAGTTTGGTAAGTTTTTGACTTTCGTAAAAATTGGACTAAAGTGTGAACAACGCACTTTCAGGTTGGTTCCAGTCGGGACATCAGCTCCCGATTTTTCTCGCCATCTCCAACTGGTTTGCCATCTCCGACCGGTTGCGGTTCCGTGAGACGATCGCCGGATCGTGCCGCGCTCGTCGCTCTCGGACGAAAGGACCGGTTCCACCACGAACCTCGTGATCTCACATCGCTGAGTAAGCAAGCTCCGAATTGACGAGGAAGCCCCCTCCGATGCCCGTCTACTCGAAGTTGGAAGAAGCCCTGGACGCGTTGGCCCAGGGTCGAATCATCATCGTTGCCGATTCCGAGGACCGGGAAAACGAGGCGGACTTCCTCGTGGCTGCCGAAAAAATCACCGCGCAGCACGTCCACTTCATGATCTCTCAGGGGCGCGGGCAGCTTTGCATGCCGGTCGTGCCGCGGATCGCGCGTCGGCTCAATCTCAAACCGATGGTGCAGCGCCGCAGCCCTCATATGCCCTGCTTCGCCATCCCGATCGACCACAACTTGTGCAAGACGGGAATCAGCCCCAAGGAGCGGGCCTTTACCATCCGCAAGATCGTCGACGAATCGACGCGTCCCGAGGACTTCTCGCGTCCGGGACACGTCTTTCCACTCATCGCCCGCGAAGGCGGACTGCTCGAACGGCAGGGGCATACCGAGGCGACGGTCGACCTGTTGCGACGCGCCGGACTCGTGCCGGCCGGCGTGCTGTGCGAAATCTGCAGTCGCGACGGCGAGCACATGGCGACTGGCGACGAATTGATGGAGATGGCCAGCACCCATCAGCTGCCGATCATCGCCATCGACGAAATCATCCGGAGCGTGCACGCGCCGGAACGACCGCCGAACGGTGCCGCCGAGCCGCAGGCCGCCAATCGGCTGGCCGAACGGCTTTCCCGCCGGAAGAACGGCGGACGCGTTTCCGCGTGCGCTCCGTCTGGGCCGCACAGACGCAACGGCGAACATCAGCCGACTCCACCTTCACCGCTTGACTGAACTTCCCTGCGCTGACGAATTCGGAACCAGCCACTTGCCGCTGGCCGTGTCGAACAGGTGCAACTGGCTCGTGCCGTGCGCTTCGACAGCGTGCTTTGGACTGATGATCGAAACGGCGATGTGCCCGTTGTCCACTCCCACCTGGACGTGGAACGCTTCGAGCGTCACGCTCGACAGCTCATGGTCGTCGGCGTCCCACAGGCGGACGACGTAGCGCAGGTCGCACTCCTTGCCGGCCAGCATGGCGAACCCATCGACCGGCACGAAGAGTGAAACGATGCGCCGCGTGTCGACCGTCGTCGGGCCCACGTCGACGTAGTCCCGCAGGCCGCCATACTTCTTCGACGTGTACCAGGCGGCGAGCGGATGCTTGGGCATCGGGACGGGCTGCCAGTCCCCTTTCTCGCGGTATTGGGGATGGGCGGAGATGGTGAAACCTTTATTGCCAGCGGGCTGCTGGGCGATCAGGGTGACGACGTCCCCTTTTTCAGAGATCGCCGATTGCTGGACGTCGACCCGGCGCGTGCGAACCAGCGATTCTGTCGCAATGCTGCCCGTTCCGACGAGCACCTGGGCGTCTGCGGATGCAGAGCACGCGAGCAAAAGAGCGCACGAAACGAGCGCGACGACGACTTTCATAGGACTCTCACTTTGGATGGTTCGTGCTCCAGCAGCACTCCCCGGTCGCGGCGTGCAGCAGATCCGCGCGCATCTTTGCGCGGGATGACCCACACAGGTTGTTGATCTGGGACCGCGAGGCCAGGTTCAGAGATGGAAGCGCCTGGCCACCTCCGTGAGTTGGCGGGACGGAATCAGGATAGCCGAGCGCGGGCCGTAATACAGCGCTAATTCCGGGCATGAAATTTTTTTGGCAGCGCCCGACTAGCCGCGCGGAACCACCACTTGCAGCTGCTTGCGCGACTGGAAGTGAACAACCGTCACCGCCGTCAGCGCGAAGAGCACCAGGTAATCGATATTGAACGCCAGCTCCTGCCAATCGCTGAGCGGACCCGTGATCGCCTGCGCAATTGCATTTTGCACGAGCAACCCGCCGCTTAGACCCGATCGGCTCAGAACGCCATATAGACAACCGGCGCGGCGGGCTGTTGGAATGCCCAGTCGACAAAGAACATGCCGCCGACGAACAGGCATTCAACGCAGAGGATGCTCCAGAGTCGACGGTCGGTGCCGGCGGTCAACTGCGGCAGACGAATCGAGGCAATCGCCTCGTTCTTCCAGAGGGCGATCAACAACACGGCGACGACGCCGACCGCGACGGCCGAGGCTTGCGACGCATGGCTCTCCAGCACGATCGGCAAGTGAACGATTTCAGTCCATGCCGACTCGATGATTTTGATTGCCGTCTGGCAATTGCTCGCAAAAAAGAGCTGGCAGAGGCAAACGTAGTGCAACGTGACCAGGACCGCGAGCAAGCGAGCGGCCCGGTTTCGCAAATAGGCATCCAGTCCTTTGCGGCCCAACGCCGCCCGAAGCACGTCGCCGTAAGCTCGCGTCATGGCCGCGCCCAGGCCGTTCAGGATGCCGAACACGACAAAGCCGTTTGTCGTTCCATGCCACACGCCCGCCAGGAAGAGGGCGACGAACAGCAGCGCATAGCTCCAAGGGCGCGCCGCGCGCGGGAACCGGGTCGCCGCCGTCTTGTAGCTGGTCATAAAGACATAGTCGCGGATCCAGTGCGTCAGCGTGATGTGCCAGCGGTCCCAAAAATCCAAGACGTTGCGGGCGAGCCAGGGGTGATTGAAGTTCTCTGACAGCCGGAAGCCAAGGAGCCCGGCGGCGCCAATCATGACGTCGGTGTACCCCGAGAAGTTGCAATAAAGATAGACGGGATACCCGTAAAAGCAGACCAGCGCCTCCTCCAGAGTAAACGTCTCGTGCCCGTCGCTGGCCGCACGGTAGGCGGATTGAAAATAAACTCCCAGCACGCCGATCTTGATCATTCCCGCGAGGATTCGGATCCAACAGACCACGCCGTCGCGCGCTGCCGGCGCGCGATCGATGGCGTTGCAGTACGACAGAAAGTCGTTGTAGCGTTGGATCGGCCCTGCGGTGAGCGTGAAAAACGACAACTGGTAATTCAAGTACGTCCACAGATTGAACGGCGCCAGTTGACCCTCCCACTGATCGACCAGCATATGGATGAATTTGAAGGTCATGTACGAGAGGCCGACCACTTCGACCGGATGCACCTCGAGATCCAACTCGAAGGGGATCGGAACAAACTCGGCGACCAGCGCATATCGCTTGAGGTACAGATAAAGAAGGACGGCCAGAGCGATCCCGAGGGTGGCGATGCCGCCGCGGGGCCACGCGCGCACGAGAACGAGAGCCCCGTACGTGACGCTCAAAAAGACGCCGAAACAGATCCAGCTGCGTTGATCGGGGACCAGCGAAGCGAGAAACGCGGCGCTCGCGCCTGCGAGAACAAGCTGTCGCAGCCATTTGCCGGGTACGAGCTGAACGACGAGCCCCAAGCCGCCGCAGAAAAGCAAGAAGCCGAGCGAACAGATCGTCATCGGAACAGGCGCGTTACTTCGGGTTTCGGACGGTGTCGTCGCCGAGCAGGTCGCGCACGTCCCGTGCCAGGAGCGCTGTATAGAGTGCGACGCCCTGGCTGTTGAGATGGACGTGGTCGAAGCAAACCGCCCAGTCGTACCAGAGGAGGTGGGGCCGGCCGATGGTCAATTTGGGGTAGCACTCCTGCAGATCCTGCGCCCATCTCTCGATCGGGGAAAAGTCCTTCATATGCTCTAAGTGGCTTGGCATCGGTGAGAATCGAAGCAGCAAGGGGACGCCCATCTTCTCGCAGGTCTCCGCCAGCGAGCGGACGTTATGATCCCAATCTTCATGGATCTTGATTGGCACTCCCGGCCGGTCGAGCATAACGATCTTTCCGTGGACGCCCGGAAGCGGGTCGTAACCACGCATCGCGAGCTTACCGCGCATGACGCTTCGAAATGTCTCCGTCGTGGGAGCATCGATCAGCGGCAGATCGCGCACGTCGGGCTCGCTTCCCCAATGCCAATTGGAAGCGTTCAGCCAGCCGCGCTGGACAAAATAGCGCAGGCTCTTGTCGGGAGGAATAATCCCGGGCACCTCGGGTCCGTAGCTCGCCTCAAAACGGCTGGGCAGGCGAGAAGCCAACCGCTTGTCGGTCTCCGCAGCGCCGGCCTCGAAAGCCACCGGCGACGTGCAAAGGACCATGGCTCGAGGCGGAGAATGGTGCAGCAGATACGCCTTAGCCGTGATCAAAAATCCCATCGGTCCGACGGGGCCGATACTTCCGAGGTTGAACGTGCTCAATCCGGTCAGTCGTTGAAAGGCAGCCGGATCGACTCCGCAGCGGCAGGTGCTGTCCCCGACGAACACGACGTCGTTCTTCTCAGTCGAGCGCAGCGCGTATTCGACGGGAAAGGCAACGATCGCTTCGCCCACACTCGGCGCTCGGCGCGGCTCCAGAAATCGCAGCTCCGGCTCGATGCTCCTGCCAACGCAGTAGCTGGCCAGCGAAAACCCCCCGATCGTCGCCAGAACCAGCGTCACGGCGACCAATGTGGGAGCCAGAGTCTGCCGGCGTTTTTCGCGCTCGATCGCTGGCGGCTTAGCGCCGAACCCAGCAAGAGTAGCGGCAAAGAGCAGAGTGGCCCGCACGCAATGGCCTGTTTTACGATTTCAGAACGCGATTTGCTCGCGACTTCCCAGACTACTGCGAGAAGTACGCAGCGGCAAGAAAATCGATCGAAGATCAGCCCATCGAGCGGACTCGAATCGGCCGCTTATAGCCGCGCGCTCGAGGTCTCTCGCTTTTTCAGCGCCTGAATGTGAGCCACGATCGCCGCGCTGATCACAAACAGCACCAGGTAATAGATATTGAATGCCAGCTCCTGCCAATCGCTGAGAGGGCCCGTGATCGCCTGCGCAATGGCATTTTGCAAAACCAGCACCAGCCACATCGCACCCGCCGCGTGCGGAAAGATATTCCCGCGGAAATTCCGCGGCATCGGCCGCACGAGGAGCCATCCGGCGATCGCCAGCAGGATCAGCAGATAGGCAGGCGCGAGAAGGTGCTGCAGCCGCACGTCCCACACGCGCTCGTCGAACTTGTAGGTGTTGAACCACCCCTTGAGCCCGTACTGCAGCGACAGCCCCAATCCTCCCAGCAGGCCAATAGACAGCCCGAGACGCTCGAGATTCGGGTCACCGTCGACGGGCGTCGTGGCCTCCTTTTCCTCATCGAATTGTCGGTAGCGGGCGAGGTACCAGCCGACGCCGAGCAGCATCACGGCGGCCAGGTAGATTTGCATCACCGCGATCATCGAGTCGCCCGATCGCACGCGAGCAGGCGCATGGCTTGGGCCGAGAAACGACGTCAGTCCTAACGTGAACTGGCCCAGGCTGTCGATTGCTCGGTCGATTCGCAGGCGGTGTGCCCAAGCCGCATATTGTCCAGTCGGCACGAACAGCCCGGCGATCAAAGCCGCGGTCAACGCCAGTCCGACGCAGTCGATGCCGGCCAGGAGTCCTGGACCTGAAAGACCGACTCGTTTTGCCGGCCCTGCGATCGGCTTCGACCGATTGACGAAGTAGTACAAGGCTCCGAACGCAATCACGACGGCGAAAAAAAGTGACGACCAGTTCAGGCGAATACCCCCGGGCGCATTGAGAATCCAGGGGACCTCGAATCGGAAAATGATGCTCAAGAGCCAGGTCAGGCCCAGAAACGTGAGCAGCCACTCGAAATTCGGCCCGGCGATCGCCCGTCGCGAGGCGATGACCGCCTGTTCCCTGTCGGACATTCGTCGATTCACCAGGAAATAGGCCAGCCCGAAGGCCAGGCCCATGCTGAGACCTCCCGACGATTCCCAACACCTCCAGAAGTTGAAGCTCACCCCCTTGAAGACGTCGGGCGCCCACGTCCAGTTTTGACAAAGGGCCCAGCCCGTGCCGTTGACAATCGATACCGTGAGGATCAGCCCGACGTTCTTCCAGTCCCGGCGAACGACCTCGAACGCCAGAAAGCCGAGCACCAGACCCAGGTGATGGACGGCCTCGGTGCAGTCGTTCATCATGCGGCCCAGGTTGGGGTTGGCTTTCAGGTCCTCGTACTGCGCCTGGATCGAGTCGTACAGCGGCAGGAACAGTTGCGGGTAGTGCACGATCAGAAACCGCGCCAGATAGGCGCCGGCCAGGCCGAACGCAATCCGCCAGAGCCAGTGCCAGATTCGCGTCTCCCGCAACGATCCGCGCCAGGCCAACAGGCACGCGCCGATTCCGGCCCACTTCGCGCCGGCCAGGAACAGCCAGAGGAAACCGTACGCGCGCGAGATTGGCACGAACCGATCGACGCCAGGAGTCGCGTCGGTCATCAGCTTGCCTTCGAACAGGCTCGGCCATTGCATCCAGCCCTGAATCCCGGCAATGCCGATCCCAAACGTGAGCGCGACGACAATCCAAGCCGACGCGTACCGCCGGGACTGCTCCTTGCGCGGGTCGCGAGCCAGATACCACCACGCGGTCCCCCAGGTCACGCCCGCGAAGACGCAGCCTTTCCAAGCGCCGAAGCCCGAGCAGCCGCGCACGGCCCAAGTCATGCCGCCCAGCGCGACAAACAGTACAGTCGGCAGAACCAGATCGTGCAGCCAGTCCGTGCGTGGGGCGCGCTTGGAACTCGTGACCGATTGCGGTGCGGAGGGAGGTTCTTGGGACTGATTGCCCGCGTTCGTCGTCATGAGTTCGATTTTCCTGCCGTTTGTGCCGTGAAAAGCGACGTTCGCGTGAAATCAAGCCAGTCTAATCCCCTCAAAAAAGTCATCCAACGCAGGGCGAGCCAGAATGGCCCGGGCGGTGTCCAGTTATTCAGCGGAATAGAACCGCGCCGCGCGGTGCCGGTCGCCGTTCGCTCAGCGAGTTTTTGCAGGCCTTTTTCACAAGGACGCATGCATGACCAAGGGCAGCGACTACTCCAGCGCGACTTTCGCGGAGTTCTACGACCACCTCGATGTCTATGTGAATCGCGGCGACGTCGATTTCTTCGTCTCCGAAGCGCTCGCCGCGCGCGGCCCGGTTTTGGAGTTGGGTTGCGGCACGGGACGCGTGCTGCTCCCCTGCGCGCGAGCGGGCGCACCGATTTGGGGACTCGACTCTTCGGAGGCGATGCTAGCGCGCTGCCGCCAGAAGCTGGCAGCCGAGCCCGAGGAGGTGCGCAAGCACGTTGTGCTGCGACAAGGCGATATGCGCGACTTCCGCTTCGACACCGAGTTTCGACTCGTCACGATCCCGTTCCGTCCGTTCCAACATCTCGCAGCCGTCGAAGAGCAGCTCGCCTGCCTGGCGTCGATTCATCGCGCGCTGGGCGACGGCGGCCGCCTCATCCTGGACGTCTTCAATCCCTCGCTCGAAATATTGGTCGACAAATCGCGATTCGACGAGCATCCGAGCGGCGAACCGTTCACCCTGCCCGACGGACGAATCGTCGAGCGCACCGAGCGCGTGACGGGGCGGGACTA
>DASPSM010000879.1:0-9647 GCA_035623955.1 Planctomycetaceae bacterium | reverse complement strand
AGCTGGAAGGTTTGGGTATTGTGGTTCCCGTTCTTGCCGCTTTGCTCTTCATCGAGCAGCCGGAAAATCTCATTCAGGTTGGCGGCCGCGTCGATCGCCTCGAGCCGGTTGGTCGACTTCAAGGGGAAGAGCTTGCCCTTGGGCGACATCATCGGCTTGAATTCTTCGACCGCCTTGTCTGCCGGCAGCCACTCGAGATGGAACGAGACCTTCACCAGGTCGTGCGGCGGCAAGCTTTCCAGATCCTCGGGAGCCACGCGCGGGACGAGCGAGGTCGTCAGGTCGTCCATGTTGACGACGTTGATCGCCAGCGCCTTGGGGTCGACGAGCATCGAATACCCGCGCGCGAGCAACTGGGCGTTGATGGCGTCGCGCGCCTGCGCGATCGGATACTTGCCGCTGGAACGAAGATTGAGCGAGTCGCCCGGCAAGGTGTTCCAGTCGAGCGTCATTTGCGAGACGCGAGCGACCTCGTCCATCACGAAATTCCAGGGCGCATCCTGGAAGTTGAAGCTCACTTCGTGCTTTTTGTCATCGACCCGCATTTTCTGGGTTTCCAGGGCTGCCAGATTTTCGACGGCAGGCGGCCGGGTGATCGGTGGCGGACCGACGGGCCCCTTGGGGGCTTCTTTCTTTTCTTCCTTCTTTTCCTCTTGTTTGGGTTGTTCCGGCGCCGCCGGTGTCGGCACCGGGACCGGAATCATGCCGGGGAATCCGCGGTTGAAGCGCCGGCCACCCCGGAAGCCGCCCCCTGGAAACCCCTGTGCAAATACTGACTCGGGAGGAGCGAGAGCGACCAAGAGCGCGAGGACGAGAACGTAACGGATAGCGTGGCGACTCATATCTCCTCCCTTATGGGGTCAACACAACAGTAAAAGTATTGCATCGCCCAGATCCATTATGCAACGCTGAATTTTACCTGAACGTCTTTTGGCGTCTCTAGTTCCGGAAACACAGCTGTCTCTTGCCCGCGCGCCGACGGGGACGTAGGATCTCAGGAAGCACCTATTCAAAGACGACGATTGCAGCGACCTTGACACCTTCGGAGCCACTCCCCGTGGCTCGCAGTGCCAACCGCCCCGTCGCTTCCTGAGAGAATCGCTTCTCTCTGCTTGGGGGCGGCTCTCCCCCCGCGAGGCGTCTGTCAGTGGACATCGGTGAACTCTTCGTAAAGCGCGGACTGATCACGCGCGAGCAGCTCGATGCAGCCGTGCGGCAGGCAGCCGGTCGCCGCATCGACCTGGTCCTGGTCGAGCAGGGGCTCGTCAACGAGGAGGACTCCCTCAAGACGCTGGCGGAGGCGCTGGGCCTCAAATTCGTCGAGCTGCAATCGGTCGAGATCGACCGCAACCTGCTGGCAAAGTTCCCCACGTCGGCCGTCTTTCGGCATACCGTCCTGCCGATCGGTCGCTCCAACGGCAAAGTCAAAGTTGCCATCAACGACCCCTTCAACCTGGAAGCCCTCAACGAGTTGAGTGCCCTGTCCGGCTTCCGCCTCGACCCCGTGCTGGCCCGCCGGGAAGACGTCCTGCAGCGGATCAAGGAGCACCTGGGGGTCGGCGGCGACACGATCAACGAGCTCGTCACCCGCAGCATCGAAGAGGGGGTCGAGGTCGTCTCGGATCAAGGCGAGGCCACCGGCGACCTGGCCGAAATCGCCCAGTCGGCCTCGGTCATCCGGCTCGTCAACGAGCTGTTGGTCGAGGCCCTCGAGCTGCAGGCGAGCGACGTCCATGTCGAGCCGCAGGAGGCCGGCCTGACCATCCGTTTCCGCCTGGACGGCATGCTCCGCATCCAGCCCGTCCCGCAAGAGATCAACCAGTTCTACGCGGCGATCGTCACGCGGCTCAAGATCATGTCGCGGCTCAACATCGCCGAGAAGCGCCTGCCGCAGGACGGCCGCATCAAGCTCAAGGTCTCCGGCCGCGAGATCGACGTCCGCGTCTCGATCATCCCGATGCTTTACGGCGAAGGGGTGGTGCTGCGGTTGCTCGACAAAGAGCGGATGAAGTTCGACCTCCACAACGTCGGCATGCCCGACGAGGTCCTCAAGCCGTTCAGCGAGCTGATCTCGCTGCCGCACGGCATCATTCTGGTCACCGGGCCCACCGGCAGCGGAAAAACGACGACGCTCTACGGAGCTTTAAATGCCATTAAGGATCCGACCATCAAAATCATCACGGTCGAAGATCCAGTCGAATATCACACGGTCGGCATCAGCCAAATCCAAGTCCACTCGAAGATCGGGCTGACGTTCGCGATGGGACTGCGAAGTATTTTGCGACACGACCCCGACGTGATTCTGATCGGAGAAATCCGCGACGGCGAGACTGCGCAAAGCGCGATCCAGGCGTCGCTCACCGGCCACCTCGTCTTCAGCACGCTGCACACCAACGATGCCTGCGGCGCTTTCACGCGGCTGGTCGACATGGGCGTCGAGCCGTACCTGGTCGCCAGCACGATCGAGGGCGTTCTGGCCCAGCGGCTCGTGCGGTTGCTCTGTCCGCGCTGCAAAGAGGCCTATCGCCCCAGTCCCGACGACCTGCCCCACGATTTCCCCGATCCTCCTCCCGAAAAGCTCTATCGACCGGTCGGCTGCCGCGTCTGCCGGGAAACCGGCTACATGGGACGTTCCGGCGTCTACGAACTGCTCGTGACGGACACGACGGTCCGGCACATGTGCGTCGAGCGGGCCAGCTCCGGCGACATCCTGGCGTACGGACTCAAGAAGGGAATGAAGACCCTGCGTCAAAGCGGCTACGACAGATGCCGCCAAGGGGCCACAAGCCTCGAGGAAGTGCTGCGAGTCACCAAGTCGACGACGTTATAAATCACCCCTCACCCCCGGCCCCTCTCCCGCAAGGGGAGAGGGGAGAAGACTTTCACGCAGGTGGTTCTCGTGCAAGTCCTGCCGACGTTCCATCTCCCCCCTCTCCCCTCGCGGGAGAGGGGCTGGGGGTGAGGGGTCTTCCCGTGCCAATTTGAGCTTCTGTAAGACGAAAGAGACCACGGTTCGCGTCTGGTGGTTAGGCGTTTCGCATGTCCGATTTTCAATATGTCGCACGGGCCGCTGGCGGCCAGCAGGTGACGGGCGTCTTGTCCGCGGGAAGCGAACAGGAAGCGCTCGGTCTCTTGGCCGGCAAGGCGCTATTTCCGCTGCGGCTGCAGCTGGCCCCCGAGGCCGTTGCCCAGCGCAAGAAGCGGACCCGCCGCGTGCGCGCCAAACACCTGGCGCTGGCCTACAGCCAGTTGTCCGACTTGCTCAAATCGGGCGTGCCGCTATTGCGCTCGCTGGAGCTCTTGGAGCACAAGGCCACCAACGCCAGCCTCAAGGCCGTGCTGGAAGTCGTGCGGCAGGACGTATCGGAGGGGACGCGTCTGGCCGAGGCGATGCGCAAGCACCCCAAGGTCTTCAACGACCTGGGCATCAGCATGGTGCGGGCCGGCGAAGAGGGGGCCTTCCTCGAAGACGTCCTCAAGCGGATCGCCGACTTCACCGAGCACCAGGAAATGCTCAAGAGCCGCGTCGTCGGCGCGATGATTTATCCGGCGTTTTTGGTCGTGATGGGGACGGTCGTCGTCACGGCGATGTTGACGTTTTTCGTGCCCAAATTCACGCCGATCTTCGAGCGCATGTCGGCCAAAGGGAGCCTGCCCGCGGCCACGACCTGGCTGTTGTGGCTCAGCGACGGCTTGCAGCAATACGGCCTGATCATCCTTGTGGTCGCGGGGGGCGCGGCCGCCTACTTGTGGCGCCTGGCACAAACCGAGGAAGGGCGGCTGTGGGTCGACAAGGCGCGGCTCCGCGTCGTCGGGGCCGGGCCGATCTTCCGCAACTTTGCCATCTCGCGCTTCTGCCGCATCCTGGGAACGCTGCTCAAGAACGGCGTGCCGATTCTCGAATCGTTGCGGATCGCCAAGGATGCGGCCGGCAACAAAGTCCTTGCCAACGCGATCGCCGGCGCGGCCGACAACGTCTCGACCGGCAAGTCGCTGGCCGAGCCGTTGCGTCATTGCGGCGAGTTCCCGGTGGAAATCGTCGAGATGATCGCGGTCGGCGAAGAAGCCAATAACCTCGAGCAGGTGCTGATCGACGTGGCCGACGCGCTGGAGCGTCAGACCAACCGGACGCTCGACATGTTCGTGCGGATGCTGGAACCGGTGATGCTGACGGTCATGGCCGGGATCGTGCTGTTCGTCGTCGTGGCGCTGTTGCTGCCGATTTTGCAGTCCTCCACCGTGTTCTAAGTCGTGCTTCTAAACTCCGAAACATCGGTCCGAAAAACTCCTCCCGAAAACCAACCCTCAATTTCGTGCAACGCGAAAGGATGTGAACGATGAGAACTCAGCGTCAACGTCGCGCCCGGCGTGCCGGCTTTACCCTGATCGAAGTCTTGCTGGTCGTGGCGATCCTGGGCGTGATCGCCGCGGCCGTCGTGCCGGCCCTGCTCGGTCGCCAACAGGCGGCCTACGAGCAGCAGACCCGCAACAACATCAAGAACCTCCAGAACATCCTCACGATGTATGCTCTGGACCACGACGGGCAGTACCCGTCGGGGGGTCGCGAGGCGCTCAACCAGCTGACCAGCGCCTCGGACTACCACGGCAAGAAGATCGGCGCCTACATCGACTCGACGCCGAAGGACGCCTGGGGCGAACCGCTCTATTACGAATACCCGACGAGCAAGGGCAAAGGGGACAAGCCGGCCATCTGGTCGTCCGGACCCAATCGCCAGAACGAAGACGGCTCGGGCGACGACATCAACAGTTGGACCGAGCAGCAGTAACTCGACTCGACTTTCCGCCGCAGGGTGAGGATCTTGGCCAGCACGCTGACAGTCGGGAGGCGCCCAAAGGCCTCGTTCCCGTCTCCGCTCGGGGGAGAGGGGCGAGGGCGGGTGTTGACGCGCCGTCCCGACAACGCGCGGCAACTGCGCAAGGCAACCCCTCACCCCCGGCCCCTCTCCCGCAAGAGGCTTTGCCCAAAAACGGGGACTGACCCCCTACCGGAAGGGCAAACCAGCTTTCCAGCCACAACGGGTCAGGGGTCTGTCCCCTTTTTTGGGCAAAGCCCCCGCAAGGGGAGAGGGGAGAAAGCTGAGCGCGTGTGCCGCGCGTCGCGGGCGGGCTACACGCTCTTGGAGCTGTTGCTCGTCGTGGGGATTTTGATGATCTGCGCCGGGGCGGTCGCGCCCTCGGTCATGGGAATGCTGGCGAATTATCACCTCAAGGAAGGGGTGCAAAAGGCTCAAGCCGCGCTGGCCGCCACGCGCGTGCATGCCGTCGACGCCACCTCGACCTACCAGTTTCGCTACGAACCGGGAGGCCGCCATTTTCTCGCGATCCCGGTCGATACCGACGCGCTGAGTTCACCCGGGCCTGCCATGGCCCCCAACGGAACGTCGCTCGCGCCGTCGATGTTCGAGGCGGGACTGCTGCCCGAGGGCCTGTCTTTTCAAGCGTCCGCCTCGGGTGCGACCCCCAGCCCGGCTCAGACGCAGGCGCAGATGCCGGCCGCAAACGATCCCGGCTGGACGGCCGCGCTGGCGCACGTGCCCGACACACACGACTTCGCACAGGTGAACTGGTCGGATCCGATCTGCTTTCATCCGGACGGAACGGCAAGCGACGCCACGTTCACGGTTGTCGACACGCGCGGGATCGGCTACCGCTTCACAATCCGCGAAATCACCGGTGAGATCTTCGTCCATTCGCTGGAGACGGGGTCTCATTGATGAAACGAAGCGCACGACACCAATTCGCCCTCACCCCGGCCCTCTCCCATGAGAATGGGAGAGGGAGCACGCAAACGAACCCTCGCCCCATTCTGATGGGGAGAGGGCAGGGTGAGGGGTCTTCGGAGTGCGCGGATCGGCGAGACATTGCCCCCAAATGCGCCCTCACCCCGTCCCTCTCCCATCGGAATGGGAGAGGGAGCAAGAAACGCCGCGGCATCACGCTTTACGAAGTTGTGATCGCTCTCGCGATTTTTTCGGGGGCCGTCGTGGCTCTGTTCGAGGCCCTCTCCACCGCGACGCGGGCGGCCCTGCAAGCTCGCTTGCAGTCGCAGGCCGTGCTGTTGGCCGAAAGCAAAATGGCCGAGGTGGTGGCCGGCGTGACCGCTCCCAATTCGGCCGGCGACACGCCTTTCACCGACCAAGGGCTTGAAGGATGGAGCTATAGCCTCAACGTCGCGCCCGCCGCGCACTCGGGGCTCAACCAGGTCCAGGTGACGGTGACCTGCCACCAGGCTCCGAGCACGGTCAACGCCTCGTTCACGCTGACGCGAATGGTCCGCGACCAGCAGGCCTTTATCACGAGCGCCACTCAGGCCGCCAAAGCGCAGGCCCTGCAGGCCGGAGTCACCCAGCAGCAATCGACAGGGGCCCAACAGTGACCCGCACCCTGAATCGTCGGAGCGCCAAATCGAGACGCGCGGTTCGCGCGCCGGGCGCGGCCGCGGGATGCCGCGGCTTTACGCTGCTGGAAGTGCTCCTGGCCGTCGGCTTGAGCTTGTTGCTGGTCCTGGCAATCGCGATGGCCATCGATTTGTACCGCCGCATGACGACAGCCGCTCAGGACGATTTGAGCGAGATGCGGCTCGTGCGGGCCGTCTTCAACAAATTCGACGCCGACATTCGCGCCGTCGTCCCGCCGCAAGCGATCCCGCCGGCGGCGGTCCCGCAACCCAGCTCCACCAGTAGCTCGAGCAGCAGTTCGAGCTCCAGTTCCAGCAGTTCCAGTTCCAGCTCAAGCAGCTCGAGTTCCAGCACCTCGCAAACGACCGATCCGCTGCAATACATCTACTCGCGCGGCGTGTTCGGGCTGTATGGTGACGCCGATTCGCTGGTGCTCAACACGCTCACTCCGCATCGATTGCCGCTGGCGGCGTTGCAGCAGACCGGAGCCGCGTCGTCCACCCAATCGACCACTCTCCCCTCGAATCTGGTCGGCATTCACGGCGACATGAAGATCGTCGCGTACTTCGTGCTGGGCGAGGGGACATCGCCCATCCTTCCGGCACAGGCGGGCGCGGGGCAGCTCACTCCCGAGGGAAAAGTGATGCAGTCGGGGCTGGCGCGCCTCGAAGGAGACCGCACCGCCATCGGCTACACGATGGAGACTTCGTCCGCGTCGTCGCTCTCGGCGCGGATCATCGCGCCCGAGGTCGAGAACATCCAGTTTCGGTATTTTGACGGCACCTCCTGGGCCACGACGTGGGCCGGCGCCAACGCGCAGGTCTTGCCGCAGGCGGTCGAAATCGTGATCAAGATTGGCGGCTCCGACCCGTACGGCGCGCGGACCCAGGCCGCTCGCGATCAGGCGCCGCGCGTTTACCGGCACGTGGTGGCGATCACGACGGCTCCCTCACCGCAGCTCATTTCCGAACAAACCATCAACAGCACAACGGCGAACATGTCGCAATGAAACGACGACTCCCCCCCTCAATGAGCAGACGGCGCGCGAGCGTCCTGTTGGTGGTTTTGGTGGTGATCGTGCTCTTGGCGCTGGCCGCCTACGCGCTCGTGCAGATGTGCGTCGCCGAAAACGAGGCCTCGGACCGCTTCGCCCGCGAGGCCGAGGCCCGCGCCTTTGCCGAATCGGGCATCGACATGGCGGTGATCATGCTCACCGACCCCGCCGAGCGCCAGAACCCCGATTTTGTGCTGAACCGGCCCGACGCGCTCAAGGCCGTCATCGTCAAGCAGTCGGACGTGCCTCGCGGCCGCGGCCGCTACAGCGTGGTCGCCGGCGACCTTGCCGATGCCACGTCGAAAAACGTGCGCTTCGGACTGGTCGATGAATCGGGCAAACTGAATCTCAACAGCCTGATCGCCTGGCAGAACAACTCGTCGCTGAACATCAACGACAGCACGGCGCGCAACTTCCTGATCAATCTCCCCTACATGACCAACGACGTCGCCGATGCCATCCTCGACTTTATCGACGCGGACGACGTGGCGCGCCAATACGGCGTCGAGAGCGATTACTATACGACCCTTTCGCCCCCGTATCACACGGCCAACGGCCCGCTGCAAAGCCTCGACGAATTGCTGCTGGTGAAAGGGGTCACGCCCTCTTTGTTGTACGGCGAAGACCTCAATCGCAACGGCATCATGGATCCCGGAGAGGACCTCAACGGCGACGGGTATTTCGACCGCGGCTGGTCCGCTTACCTCACTGTGTCGAGTGCCGAGCGCAATCTTCAACAGGACGGCTCGGCACGGATCAATATCAATGGGCAGGATCTCCCGGCGCTCTACGATCAACTGGCGGGTCTGTTGGGAACGCAACAGGCTCAGTACATCGTCGCCTACCGCATGAACGGAGCCAACAGCAGCGGCGGTGGCGGAGGTGGAGGCGGGAGCGGTGGAAGCGGCGGCGGTGGCTCGTCAAGCTCGATGAGTTCCTCCAGCAGTTCCTCGAGCGGGGGCTCGTCAGGTGGCAGTTCGTCGGGTGGCAGTTCGTCGGGGGGTGGCGGAGGAGGCGGAGGCCGCCTGCAGAACCAGGCCGCCAATATCGCCGCCACGCGCGGGAATCGAAACACGGGCCAGACCGTGCTCCGCGACGGGCTGCAGCTTCCGATCCCTCCGGCGACCGGGAAGGTCACCATCACCTCGCTCTATCAGCTCATCGGCGGATCGGTCCGCGCCAGCGTCAACGGGCGCAATACAACGCTCAATAGTCCGTTCTCCTCGAACGCGGGCCAGATCGCCAGTTATCTCCCGCAGATGCTCGATCAGCTCTCACTCTCCGACGATTTGTTCGTCAAAGGGCGGATCAACGTCAACACGGCACCGATCCAGGTATTGCTCGGCCTGCCTAACATGACCGAACAGATGGCCGAGCAAATTGTCGCCGCCCAAACCGTCAGCAGCACCGCGCAGTCGGCAAGCGCGCAGGCGCCGCGCGCGACCAACGCCTGGCTGGTGGTCGAAGGGATCTGCTCTGCCAGGACGATGGCCAGCTTCGACCCGTATCTGACGTCCCGCGGCGACGTCTACCGTGTGCAATCGGTCGGGTTCTTCGACGAGGGAGGGCCGGTCGTGCGGCTGGAGGCCGTCATCGATGCCGCCGTGCTTCCGGCGCGGATCCTCAATCTCCGCGACCTGAGCGAGCTCGGACGCGGGTTCACGCCGCAGCAATTGGGAGTGCCGTGATTAAGGTATCCTTCGGTTGTCTAAGGCGGCTTTCCGCACTCCGAGCACATGGGTCGGGGTGGATTTAGAATGGGAGTTATGCTTAGAGAAAGCGGCCAAGGCCGAAAGTCAGGAAGACTGACACATCGACCTTCATTCTTCATGACCTTGGACTGATTTCGGACCCGCCCCGGCGGATCTTCGAGCTTGAACTGAATTCGAGAAATCGATGCCCGAGTATCTTGCGTTAGATTGGGATGATCAGAGGCTGGTCGGCGTGGCGGCGCAGGTTGCGTCCAAACACGTCGACGTCCGCGCGGTCTTGGATTTTACCTGGGCCGAAGGGGAGATCCCGTCGGAGCAGCCGGAGGCGGCCGGCAAGCGCCTGCGGACCGAGCTCGATCAGGCTTCGGTCCCCAATTGGCCCGTGATCGTTTCGCTTCCGCGCGAGGATGCAGTCGTCCGACTGCTTGAGCTGCCTGATTGCACTGATGACGAACTTCCCGA
>DASPSM010000875.1:0-4347 GCA_035623955.1 Planctomycetaceae bacterium | reverse complement strand
CGATCTTCCAGATCGGCCAGAACGCCAACGTCGCCGGTCAGATCAGCCTGGGCCTGCCGGCCGTCAACACGGCGGAGCTGGGCGGCATCGACGGCAAGCTGTTCCAACTCGGCTCGGGCGGCGGACTGAGCCTGCTCGACGTCGGCCCGACGACCCCGGGCTCAAAACTCGTCTCGATCATCGACGAGGCGATCAACCAGGTTTCGACGCTCAGCGGCCGCATCGGCGCCCTGCAGTCCAACGTCATCGACACGAACATTGCGACCCTCAACAGTGCGTTGGAAAACGTGTCGCAGGCCAACGCCGACATCGCCGACACGAACTTCGCGCAGGAAACCTCGAACCTCGCGCGGGCCCAGATCCTCGAATCGTCGGGTATCTCGGTCTTGTCGATTGCCAACCAAACGCCTCAGGCCGTGCTGAAGCTGCTGAGCTAACCCGCACGTCCTAGTCTGAACTGACGAATCGGCGTCGCCGGCCATTAGCGCGGGCGACGCCGATTTCTTTTTTGCCCGAGCAGATCACTCAACTCGGCAAATTGGTCAGCCGGGGCAGAATGGGGGCGCTGCCGCCCACGCTCCCGACTGCGGCCGGTTGATTCGGCTTTAGCGATCCGGTCGATGTTTAGGGAAGCATGTCGTTTGGGACCGCAAGCGGGGCCAGGGATGGGAGCACTCGCGGAAGAGCCTGCAAAGTTGCTGCGCGAAGGAATCGCACACCACAAGCAGGGGAGCCTCGATCGGGCCGCCGGTCTCTACGAGCAGGCACTCGTAGCCGAGCCGTCGCAGGCCGACGCGCTCCACCTTCTGGGCGTGATCGCGCATCAGCGCGGCGATCATGCGGCTGCCGTCGAGCGCATTCGCCAGGCGATCGCGATTGACGACTCCAACGCGGCTTATCACAGCAATCTGGGGGTGGCGTATCGCTCTCTGAAGCGGCCTCAGGAGGCGCTGGCAACGCTTCGTCGGGCGCTGGAACTGTGCCCCTCTTCTCCCGGCATCCGCTTCAACCTGGGCAACGCGCTGAAGGACGCGTCGGAGTTCTCAGCAGCGGCCGCCGAGTTCCGCCGCGTGCTCGCGCTCGAGGCGCGCAACGGCGACGCCTGGACGGGTCTGGGCGACGCCCTGCGAAGCCTGGCAGAATTCGCCGAAGCGCGGCGCTGTCACGAACGGGCGATCGAGCTGGCCCCGCGTTCGGCCGACGCGCATTATCACCTCGGCCTGACGCTTCGCGACGAAGGACAACTCTCGGCGGCCATCGTCTGCTTTTTGAAAGCCGTCTGCTTGCGGCCCGATTTCCCCGAGGCACACGCCAACCTCGCCAATGCCTACGAGGACCTGGCGCGATTCGCGCGGGCGCAATCGGCCTTCGATCGGGCACTGCGGCTCAATCCCGACGCGACATTGGTCCACTTCAATCGGGCCCTGGCCCTTTTGCGACAAGGTGATCTGGAACGTGGCTGGAAGGAGTACGAATGGCGCTGGCGGCACAATGGCAAGCCCCGCGTTTTCTCCGAACCCGAGTGGGATCCGTCCGCTGATCGCTCAAAGACGGTGCTCGTTTACAGCGAGCAGGGGATCGGCGACGAGGTGATGTTCGCTTCGTGCTTCGGGGAAGTCATCGCGCGATCGGGGCGCTGCCTGATCGAGTGCGAGCCGCGGCTCGTGCGGCTGTTTACCCGCTCTTTTCCCGAGGCGACGGTCTTTCCGCGAACCGGTCAGATCGACCCCCGGGCGGCCGGGATGCCCGAGTGGGATTCGCAGATTGCCGCTGGCAGCTTGCCCCGGTTGCTGCGTCCTCGATTCGACTCGTTCCCGCAGCACGCGGGCTATCTCGTGCCGGACCCCGAGCAGGTTCGGCGATGGCAGGACCGGTATCAACGCCTCGGGGCCGGCCTGACGGTCGGGATTGCCTGGCGCGGTGGAAAGGACCCCGCGACGCGTCGGCGACGATCCACGACGCTCGCTCAATGGGCCCCACTTTTCCGCATCCCCGGAATTGCGTTCGTCAACCTGCAGTACGGCGACTGCACATCGGAACTCGAGCAGGCACGTCGCGAATTCGGCGCCATTGTGCACGACTGGCCCGACGCCGATCCACTGGGCGACCTCGACGGCCCAGCGGCCCAGATTGCGGCGCTCGACCTGGTGATTTCGGTCGACAACGCCGCCGTGCATCTGGCTGGCGCCTTGAGCGTTCCTGTCTGGACGTTGCTTCCGTTTGCGAGCGACTGGCGCTGGTTCATGGAGCCTGCGAAGAGTTTTTGGTACCCGAGCATGCGGTTGTTCCGCCAGCAGTCGGCCGAAGGACCAAACGAGCGGAAGTGGGAACCCGTGTTCCGCCACGTTGCCGACGCGCTGGCGAAGCGGGCCGGCGTCAAAGCCGTGGAAGACTACAACCACGGCACAAAGTTCCAGGAGGCGGGGCAGATCGCCGAGGCAATCGACTCTTTCCGGCGTTCGGCCGCGCTCAATCCGCGTGACTCGCGCGCACTCAACAATCTGGGAGTCGCCTGGAAAGAAGCCGGACGCCACGACCTGGCCGAGGCCGCGTATCGGGCGGCCCTCGAAGCCGAACCGCAATCATCGGCCGTGTGGTTCAATTTGGGGAACGCGCACCGCGAGGCGAATCGGCTCGAAGAGGCGGTGAGTTGTTACCGGCAGGCGCTCGAAGCGACGCCGCACGATCACAAGATTCTGGTGAACCTGGCGGTGGCCTTGAAGGACTTGCACCGTTTTCCGGAGGCGCTCGACTGCCTCGGCCGCGCCTTGGCCGATTCCCCGGGCCTCGCCGAAGCCCGCTTCGACCGTTCGCTGATCTGGCTAACGCAAGGCAATCTGGCCGAGGGTTGGGACGAGTACGAGTGGCGACTGGCATCCGAGCCGCAGGCGCATCGCGCGACGCGGCCCGGCGGGGACCGACTCACGCCGGCCGGCCGCTGCGTGCGAATTCTCGCCGAGCAGGGAATCGGCGATCAGGTGATGTTTGCGTCGTGTGTCGAGGAAATTGCCCGCGCGGCGACCACTTGCATCGTCGAGTGCGATCCGCGGCTCGTCCCGCTTTTTGCGCGTTCCTTCCCCGACATCCAAGTGGTGCCCACGCCGGAAGCTGCTTCTGCAAGTCCCGAGAGCGAGGAAGTGACGGAATTCATTGGATCTCTCCCGCGATACACCCGGCGGCGGATCGAGGATTTTCCCGCGACCGTAGGGTTCCTCAAACCCTGCCCCGCCCGCGTGGCCAGCTGGCGCGGCCGGCTGAACCGCGGGGGAAGCGGTCTCAAGGTCGGCATCGCTTGGAGAGGGGGCAAAGACCGCGAGACGCAAGGAAAACGTTCGGTCCCGCTCGAGGAATGGGGGCCTGTCTTTCAAGTCCCCGGAGTGCGTTTCTTCAACTTACAACACGGACCCGCTGCAGTCGAAGCGGCAATCGCCCGGAACCGTTTCGGTGTGGCGCTCGACGACGGCTCCGATTGCGATCCGCTCAAGGACCTCGATGACTTTTGTGCGAAGCTCGCGGCTCTCGACCTGATCATCTCGGTCGACAATTCCACCGTGCATCTGGCCGCCGCGGTTGGCCGGCCCGTTTGCACGCTGCTCCCCTTCTCTGCCGATTGGCGCTGGATGCTCCAACGCGAATCGACGCCGTGGTACCAGGCGATGCGCCTGCTGCGCTGCCGCTCTGCCGGCGATTGGGCTGAAGTGATGCGGCGAGCGGCGAGACTTCTGGCCGCGACCGCGTTCGGCCGCTGAGTGTGGAGTCGATTCCCCACAGTCAGGGAGCTTTGTCTCACTCAGGGGGCTGTGCCCAAAAACGGGGACTGACCCCCTACCGGAAGGGCAAACCAGCTTTCCAGCCACAACGGGTCAGGGGTCTGTCCCCTTTTTTGGGCACAGGGACGGGCACCTGAAGAATCCGCGCCCGCAATTTAGCGCGGTCGTCCGACGCCATTTGCCTGCTTCATTTTTTTCGTCCCGAAAACAAGCTGTTTGCGTGCTGTGTCGCGGATATTAGATATTATTAGTGAAGTGCCTACGTTCAGATTGGGTGACGCGCGTTCAGCCGAGTGCTTCCCGGCCCGCAGATCTTGCGTTCGCGTCGCCGCGTTAGCGGGCGTGCTTCCAGATCTTCCAGCGACAAGGTAGTGGAATGACCGGCCAGCGTGCGGAAGTCGCCCTCCCCGCCAAACAGGGCCCGCGGCGTCGCGTGCTCGTGGTGGATGACTCGCGCGACGCGCGAGCCATCTTGAAACTGTTGCTCACCAAGCTCGGACACGAAGCGCGCGAAGCCGAAGACGCAGAGACTGGCATGGTCGTCTCGCGGGAGTTTCGACCGGAGGTCGTGCTCTGC
>DASPSM010000361.1:0-4946 GCA_035623955.1 Planctomycetaceae bacterium | reverse complement strand
GGAAAATTCGAGCAGGCCAATAAGGGGACCCTCTTCCTCGACGAAGTCGGCGAAATGAGTCTGGGCATTCAGGCGAAGTTCCTCCGCGTGCTCGAAGGACATCCCTTCGAGCGTGTCGGCGGTCGCACCCGAATCGAGGTGGACGTTCGTGTCGTGGCGGCCACGAACCGAAATCTGGAGCGCGAAGTGGAGCGCGGGACGTTCCGCAAGGATCTCTACTTCCGCTTGCACGTGGTCGAGATCACGGTGACTCCGCTGCGGAAGCGACGCTCGGACATTCCCATCCTGGCCGAGTTCTTCTTGCAAAATTCCGCCCGCAAAACCGGTCGCCAGGTGGTCGGTTTTACCCGCGGCGCGCAGGATGCCTTGATGACCTACGACTGGCCCGGGAATGTCCGCGAGCTGCAAAACGTCGTCGAGCGGGCCGTCATTCTCTGCGCCGGCGACCACGTGCGAGAAGAGGATATTCGCCTTACGGCACTCCGGACGCCGCGATCCGACCCGTCGATGAACGTCATTGACGAGCCCAGTCGCGATATCTCGTTGGAATCGCTCGAAAAGGCGCACATCCTGGCGACGCTGGAACGGACCAACTGGAACATGACTCGGGCAGCGGAGATCCTGGGCATCGAGCGCTCAACTCTTTACCAGAAGCTGAAGCGCTACGACGCCCGGCGACGAGTTCGCTAGATCGACCGGCCGCAGCCCATAGCAAGCCTGGTCACTCTCAGTCCCATGCGAGTTCCGCGGACCAGGTCCCACAACTTCGCTCAATGAGAAAGTTGCGTAGGCGAACATCCGTTTCCTGTTTTTCCGATCGCAGAAGGAACTCTCAAAAGTGAGAATGCTCTGGATTTGCACGAGTCGTTCGTTGCCGTTTTCCGCTGATTTTGAAGTTTTTTTATTGACATTCAGCCCTAAGATCCCAAAAATCGTCTGATGGACCAGCCCAAGTTCCGGCCCGCCCGCATGACGCCTTCTGCGTCGATTTGTTTGCCGACTCGAACCGTCTGAGTTTCTCGAACCGCTTGAGTTTGTGATGCCGACGGCGATGCCTGTGCAAGCTTGGATTCCGGGAACCCCAAGGCCAACCGATGCTTGGCTGGCTTTCTTGACTTGAATCCTTAAACAGTTGGAGTCTGCGAATGGCGTTCGATTTTGAGGATGACGACTTCCAGGGAGTCGATGAAACCGTCCAGGTGGCGCACGACGGTGACAGCGAATACGAAGCGGGAAGTGACGGACCGCTCGAGTACTACACCGAAGAGCAATTCCGGGCTCGAGGCGTCGACCCCGTCCGCCCGACAACCGCCAAGCCTGGTTCCGAGGCGAAAGTGCTGATGCTGGCCGCGCGTTATGCCGCGGGCCTTCCGCTCTGGCATGACCGTGACTGCTATGATCATGGTCCGCACGTCGAGAGCCAGAGCTGACCGCTCTTGGTGGCGGCGTCTGCATAAACTGGCACAAAAGGCTCTTGGTCGCTCAGCGGCCAGGGGCCTTTTTGGTTCTCCAGAATCCTCTCTTTCCTCTGGCTCGGTGAGGCCTTTCCGCGTCCAGTCAACTTGGGCCGGATGACTGCCCGGATCTTCCCAGCGGCTGCCTACATGTGCGTCAGCTCGAAGCCCGAAGCTACCACATCGGTTGCCGGCGGTGGCGTGGGACCCAGAGCGCGCGCCCCGGAACCTCGTCGCACTGCGTCCCCGCAAAATCCACGCGCCAGTTGATTGGCAAAACTGGGTTTACGTCGATCGCACTCAAACGAACGGCACCGCGACTGCACGCGGCAATGTCGCGCTGTGTCGGCAAAAGGACTGCCTAAGTTCATTTACATGCGGATGGCACGCCATTCGCTGCCCGCTTCGCCGAAAGCCCCATTCATGCACACGGCTGGAGCACAAATGCCGCTCGCGACGACGACGGAGCCGTCGGCTCGACCCGTTTCGCCTGGTTTCTCGGAGCTTCTTCGCTTCATCCATCGTCAAACGCAACAGCAGGTGCGCGATCTGGCCATCCACCTGCGGGAAGGCCGCCTGGTGGTCACCGGCCGCTCGGAAACCTATTACGCCAAGCAGCTCGTCACCCAGGCGATTTTGACCGCGGCCCCGGCTGTGCAGCTCTTCAACGAGATTTCTGTCGGCTGACGCAGGCTTCCTTGCCCGCGAGACCAGAATCTTCGCCTAAAGTGGCACGCGATCCGTCGGGGCGCGCTCAGTTCTCGATCCGATAAAGCGCCTCGGCCGTGCGGATCAGCAGGCCGCGGTCGATAACGGCCGGAGAGGCAAGTGCCCGCTCGTCGAGCTTGTTGCGGGCGATCTCGACGTAACGTTCGGGAGTCGCGCGAAAGATTGTCGTTTCGCCTTCTTCACTCAGGACATAGACGCGATCTTCGGCGACGATGGGGGAGGCGGAAAAGTTTCCTCCAACCCGGTGACTCCAGCGCACTTTGCCTGTTTTCGCATCCAGGCACGATGCGATGCCCGCGTCGCTGATCAGGAACAGGTTGTCGCCGATCAACAGGGGCGAGGGGGTCGAAGGCATGGCGCGCGACTGCCTCCAAGCCACGTGCGTATCGGTCACGTCGCCGTGCCCGTCCGGGCGGATCGCCAAGAGTTGCGACGAATCGAAACTGGTCGCCAGATAGACGAGCCCGTGTCCGAACACCGGTCGCGGCACGACTGAGTATCCCTCGTAGCGCACGCGCCAGATCTCGTCTCCCGATTGGGGCTCGTACGCGACAACCCAGTTCGCCCCGGGGCTGACGATCTGCCTGCGGCCGCCGACTTCGATCACGAGCGGCGTGCCAAACGCGAATTTCTTGATTTCGTCACACGGCGGCCGATCTTTCTTCCATGTCAGCTTGCCCGATTCTGCATCGAGGGCGGCAACAAATTGGATGTCGGACCCGTCACAGCTGACGACGACCAGGCCATCGACAAGCACGGGCGAACCGCCGCTACCATGATTCGGCTGGTATTCCAGCTGGCGCGTCTTCCAAAGCACCTTGCCGTCGAACGTCAGACAGGCCGTGCCGTGCGTGCCGAAGTGCACGTACAGGCGGCCTCCTTCTGCGATGGGCGTCGGGCTCGCGTGTGAATTCTTGGAGTGAATTCTGGCGCGGTCCGCGACCAATCGATCGAAAAGTGTTTCGTCCCAGAGGATCTTCCCCGTCGTCGCGTCAAGCGAGAGAGCGTGCAGCGAATGCGTGGAATCGTTGGGGACGGCCGTCGTGAGGAAGATCTGGTTGCCGATACAGACAGGCGATGACCAGCCGCGTCCCGGAATGGGTGTTTTCCAACGAACCTGGTCGGTAGCGCTCCAATGGGTCGGCAGGCCCAACGCGCTCGAGTGCCCCTGGCCATCGGGTCCGCGGAACTGAAACCAGTCGTCTCCGCGCGACTCGAGGGGAATTGCAAACAGCAGGGCGAAGACGATCGTGTTCAAATGCAAATATCTCCGGGCGATCAACGTCCGGGGCGAGATCAACACCGATGGCAGTGGACGCACGTTGGCAGACTCTCGATCTAGGGGATGGAAGCGGGCAGGGGAGACAAGCGAAGGACTGTTCCGAGGGCGCGGCAAGCGGCAGGCCGCGGAGGGTTGGGCGGCGTGTCGGTGGGATCAGTCCATTCGAGCCTTTCGGCAGCAAGCAGGGTGGTCGGGAAGCAATCACGCGTCGGCGATTTCAACGACCTGCATTCGCAGCACGCCTCGCGGGATCGTCACTTCCACCGCGTCGCCGACTTTCTTTCCCAGAAGTCCCTGCGCGATCGGGCTGCTGGTCAGGATCTTCATCACTTCGCCGTCGTAGTTCTCTTCGCCCGGGCCCACGAGTTCATACTTTTCCAGCGAGCCGTCGGAGAGGTCCTTGATGGTGACGGTCGCGCCGAAGGCCACTATGCCCTTGGGCATCGTCGCTTTGTCGGCGATATAGCAATTGGCCAGCTTGCTTTTGAGTTGGTTGATCTTGGCCTGCAACAGCCCCTGCGCCTCGCGCTGGCCGTGATACTCGGCATTCTCGCTCAGGTCGCCCTCGGCCCGAGCCGCCGCGATTTGGGCCGCAATGCGAGGCATTTCGTCCTCTTCGAGCCGGCGGATCTCCTCGCGGAGCTTGTCGTATCCTTCGCGTGAAATCGGCTGCTTTTCCATACGTGACAAACTCCCCGGGCCGACGGTGGAAGAGACGGCCGGCGAATTCGGGACTGCGACGCCTCAAGCGCAGCTCAGGCTGGAGAACAAAAAAAGGCGTCCGCCGTTTGACGGCGAGACCCCTTGCAACGATTCCTCGAAAACGCGCCGAGGACGTTGCGATTATACCGGCGGCCGACAGTCAATATCTACGCAATTCTGGTCCAGCGGCCTTCCTTGGCGCTGGTCAAAACCGCATCGCAAACTTTTTGGGTTTCGAGGGCCGTTTTGAAGGTCGGCTCGGCCGGCTGCCCCTTTTCGAGCCCTTCGAGGAAGTCGGCCACCTGGTGCACGAAAGTATGCTCGTACCCGATCTGCAGCCCGGGCACCCACCATTTATCCATATACGGGTGGTCGCCGCCGTGATCGGTCACGTGGATCGACCTCCATCCGCGCAGCTTCCCTTCGTCGCGGTGATCGAAATATTCGAGCCGGTGCAAATCGTGCAGGTCCCACTTGAGCGAAGCCTTCTCGCCGTTGACCTCGAACGTGTAGAGCGCTTTGTGCCCGCGGGCGTAACGGGTCGATTCGAACGTCGCGAGCGAGCCGTTGGCGAAGCGGGCCAGGAAGGCACACGCGTCGTCGATTTCGACCTTCTCGACCTTGCCGGTGAGAGTGTGCTGCCGCTCTTTGATGAAGGTCTCTGTCATGGCGTTGACGGTGTCGATCTTCCCGTTGAGCCAGAGGGCCGTGTCGATGCAGTGCGCCAAGAGATCGCCGGTGACGCCGCTGCCGGCTGCCTTGGCGTCGAGCCGCCAAAG
>DASPSM010000858.1:0-10290 GCA_035623955.1 Planctomycetaceae bacterium | reverse complement strand
CGCGAACGCTCAGATTATCAAAAATGGCGTTTGGGTGGGCGCGGACGGCTTGCCCGACGGTGTCTTCCTGTCAGCCGTTGCGCGTCTGAGGAGCTTTGCCCAACAACGGGGACTGACCCCCTACCGGAAGGGCAAACCAGCGCTCCAGCCGCAACGGGTCAGGGGTCTGTCCCCGTTTTTGGGCAAAGCCCGTCTGAGGAGATTCGGTCACGTGTTGTTGAGCGTCGTGCGGCCGAGCGACGCATCGAATTCGCTGACGGCGGGGACGAGCATCGCCAGCGTCGTAAAGCCGTAGGCCATGGCGATTGCAAAGCAAACGCCTAGCGATCCCTGCAGCAGGAATTCCGTGATCGCATAGAACGTCAAGAAGGGGAGCGCGCCGGCGGCCAGCATCAGAGCGGCCGACGGATTGCGATGTGACAACGACGCGTAGAGAGCAATGCTTCCCGCGAGGATGAACACCAGGAAGCTCGCGAATTGCTGCGCAAACGAAGAGCGAGCCTCGACCAAGAGCAGCATGAAGATAAAGATGCCGATGAACAGAAAGAAGATCGTCCCCAGGCTGTTGGCGATCGCCGTGCGCGAACGCTCGAAACTCAAACCCGAGTGCAGCCCGAGCATGGCGGCAAACAGCACCAGCACCGCAAAACCGATCACTAAGTAGATGTATTGCTCGAACGTGACGCCCCCCCGCCAGGCCACGTACCCTCCCAGGGCCAGCGGAATGAAGATCAGCTCCTTCGTGTTGTACAAGATGCCGCCCAGTTTCCCGTAAATGAACTCCTTCGCGGTAACGTCGGTCATCAGCAGCAGTTCGAGAGTCTTGCCGTCGCGTTCTGAAGTAAAGGCGGTCACCGCCTGGGCGTTGATGATGATCAGACTGATCAGACACAGCCCCACGAAGGCGACGCCGGTGGGCGAAATCATGCCCAGCACCAACTCGCCCGAAGACGGATGCCGGGCCACCAGAAATGCGACGAGTGCCGCGAGCACGACGTAGGCCGCCTTGATCGCCAAAATCTTGCGACCGTAGGCCTTCGTGCAGATCTCTCGCCAGACGACGGGATTAGACCAGATTCGCCGCGTGTGTGTCTCGTGGCGCGCCGACCCAGCCGCACCGGGCGACGTGGCTTCCGCCTCGTCCTCCGGCAGCATGGCCGTCGCGAAGAAAGCGCGGGACGGATTCCAGACGCGCAGTCGCAGCAGCGTGATGCCGTTGATGATCACGGCAGCGGCCGCCATCACCAGCAAGAAATCCCAACACGCCACATGGGCCGTGGTCAATCCGTGATGCCCCTGCAGCGGATCCAGAATCGAGAACAGCACGCGATAGGGATCGAGCAGGCCGACCCAATGGGCCGCCTCGGATCCCGCCGGGAGCACCGCCACGATCCCCTCGACGACCCCCAGGAAAATCACCAACCCGAGCACGCTGATCGCCAGCGTCTGAAATGTCTTTTCTCGCCAATATGCGACCAGAAGTCCCCAACTCCCGGCGGGCAGGGCCGACGCTGCGCAAATCGCCAACGCCCAAATCACCTGGTCCAATCCCGTCCCCCCCAGCAGCAATACAAAGAACAGCACGGGAATCGAAACCACGATCAGCGCCAGCACCGTCAGCAGGCTGGCGAACAACTTGCCAAACACCAGCTCGTAATCGCGCAGATCGGTCATCAACAACAGGATCAGAGTCTGGCGATCTTTCTCTTGCGCGACGCCGCTGGCCGCCAGCAGCAAGGCGAAGAACAAAACAAGCGAGAGCTGCACGAGGCAAAAGACCTGGAAGACCAGGCTGCCGAACCGAGCAACGTCGCCCAGGCTGCGAACCTGCTGCCAGCCGAACATCGCCTGCGCGGCCGTGTACATCAGCACAAACAGTGCCGCCACGTAGCCCGAGCGGATCAAAAAATGCTTGAGCTGACGCGGCGAAGTCAGAGCCTCGCGACTGAAGATCGGACCGGCGAACAAAGAAATCTCCCGGGCAGAATTAACGCTGAAAATCAGAACGCTGAGGGACAAACTCCCTAGGGCCAACCGTAGCCGAGCGGGAGAGCCCGATCAAGCCGGCCGACCTCCGTCCCCCTTTTGTCGCCGCCCGAGCCCTCGCGAATGAGGACAGCATTGGCGCGCCTTGAGCGAAAAACCCGATTTTCTGGTGGTCTGGCTCAAATTCGCTCGATCAGGCCCGTACAGCTTGCCGATAAGACCTAAACGACACGACCGGAACATTCCCATGCGCTTCGCCACCTCCCGGATCGCAGCCTTCCTGCTGATCGCGGCCATTTTCGCCGATGGCACCGTCGTGTGTGCCAGATCGCCCGTGCTGCCGATCCCATCGGCCCGGCAGCCTCAATCGATCCTCGCGCCGAAGTCCGGAGTGCCCAAGATGCAACTCCCGGCCCCCAGCACCAAGGGAGCCAAGAAGAAGTCTTGGTTCCCGTTTGGCAACCGCAACAAGAAGGTCCACTCGCGCTGACGGGCTGGGTTCCTACTCGTAACCAGCCCGTCGGAACCGTTGGGCCGGATCCTGGTGGAAGAAGTTCCGAAACAGCTCGTAAAGCTGCGGGTGCTCTTCCTGCATGTCGAGCGGCTGCTCGAAAAATGATTCCGTGGCGACGGCGAAGAACTCCGCCTCGCTGACTGTGCCATACGGATCCAATAGCGTCGGGCGGCCACGACGCGTCCGTTGAATGAGGCGGTGATATTCCGCGGTCATCACCTCGGACCAGGTTTGATACTGCGCCCGGCTTTCCAAGAGCGGCGCCCCGTCGAAACCGTGTCCCTGCAGGTCGAGCGCGTGGGCGAACTCGTGGAAAACGACGTTCACTCCGTCGTCCGGAATGCGTCCGCTGCGGAGCACATCGGGCCACGACAGAACGATTGCGCCCACTGACGATGCCTCGCCCAGCCGCGCCGAGTCAGTCTCGACGACAACGCCGCCGGGCTGAACCTCGGTCTGCCGCGCCACATAGCTGCCCGGGTAGACCAATACGGAATAGATCGACTCGAAGTATTCGTCCGTGAGCCCGATCGCCAAGAGGGCGGCTTGAGCGGCGATGGTGACCTTGATTTCATCCGTCATCGCCAGGCCGTTGCACCCTTCCCAGTTCTTTTCGGCAACGAGGATCTGCGTGAGCGCGTCGAGCCGCGCACGTTCATCGGCCGTGAGCCACTCGTACTGGACGAAGTTGGCGGCCACAAACCCCCGCCACTCGGGCGGCAACGGCCGCGACCCGATGCGTCGCCGCCGACGGAGACGAAGCCAGCCGATCATCCGGGAAAGTACTTTGTGAACTGCGCGCGGAAGGCCGACAGGCCGTCGTTGATGATCCGCACGTCGTTTGTCGGCGTGATCAGCTTGCAGCCTTTGCCGACGAGCAGGTCGCAGTGCTCGAGGTTCGCGGTCACTGCCCCCCAATGCTTGCCATGCTTCGCACAGGCGGCCGCCACGCGATCGATCGCCGCGATGCACTTGGGGTGAAAGAATTCGCCGGTTACGCCGAGGCTCTGACTCAAGTCGACCGGGCCGATGAACAGCAAATCGACGCCGTCGATGGCGGCGATTGCGTCGCACTCCTCGACCGCCTGCAACGTCTCGATCTGGATCGCGAGGAACGTCTCGCGGTTGGCCTTGCGGCAGAACTCTGCCGGCGGAATGCGCCCGAAGTTGGCGTCGTAGCCGCCATTGTTGAGTCCCCGCGCCCCCCGCGGCGCGAACTTCGCCCAGCGGACGAATTGCTCGGTCTGTGCCGCGGTGAAGATTTGAGCGGCCATCACGCCGCCGCCGCCCGCTTCGAGGCAGCGAGTGACGATCGCGTAATCGGTCGGGGCGACGCGAACAAACGTATCCAAGCCCACGCTGCGCGCGGCCAGGGTGCCCACCTCGAGCTGCTCGGTCGTCAGTCCGCAGTGCTCCTGGTCGAACCAGAGCGCGTGGAAATTGCCCGTGAGTCCGATCATCTGAATCAAGTTGTGATGCAGAATCCGGCCGACCGCGGCCGACATTACCAGCTCGTTCCGGGCCAGGCGTTCTTTGATCGTCGCAAACATGTCGTGCTTATCCAATGAATTCGAGGTCGACAGGGCGCGGGATAATCCCTTCTTCGAATCCGCGCCGCAACAAAACGGCAACGGCCTCGCGCCCGCGCGGCCCAAAATCGAGCGTCCAATCGTTGACGTACATGCCCACGAACGAGTCCGTTTTCGCCAGATCGAGATGCCGGCCGTACTTGCGGGCGTGCGCGAGGGCCTCGCTCCGATGGTCCAGACCGTACTGAATACTCTGCTTCAAGAGCGCAGTGACCTCCTGCATGGCCGTCGGGCCCAAGTCCTTGCGGATGGCGTTGCCGCCCAGCGGCAGCGGCAGGCCGGTCTGGTCGTGCCACCATTTCCCCAAATCGACGACGAGCGACAGCCCCTGCTCGGCATATGTCAACTGCCCTTCGTGGATGATCAGTCCCGCGTCCGCTTTCTTCTGCTCGACCAGATCGAGGATCTGATCGAAGGGGTGAACCTCGTAGGTGAAGCGGTCGCCTAGCAGCAGGCGCAATGTGAGGAACGCGGTGGTCAGTTCCCCTGGAACGGCGATATGCCGATCCCGAAGCCAATTGATATCCGCCGGCGCGCGGGAGACGACCATGGGACCGTAATTGTCTCCCATGCTGGCGCCGCAGGAGCACAGGGCGTATTTATCGGTGACGTAGGCATAGCCGTGCAGGCTGACGGCGGTGAGCTCGAGCTCGCCTTCCAAGGCGCGGCGATTAAGCGTCTCGATATCCTGCAATTCATGCGTGAAACGGTAGCGGCCGGTGTCGATTTTGTTGTTGGCCAAGGCGTGAAACATGAACGCGTCGTCCGGATCGGGACTGTGGCCGACGCGAATCAGAATTTTATCGGACATGGCTTGAGACTAATGGCCGCCAGGAGAGGTCGCAACCGTTGTCGAATCTCTCGCGCCCGCCGAATCCATGGCATGAGTGCGAATGACGAAGCACGAATGAGCGGAGTCTTTCATTGGTGCTTAGGGCTTCGTGCTTCTTTCGTTCATTCGTGCTTCGTCATTCTGGCTTGATGGTTCGAGCTTAGTCATTCGTGCTTCTGGCCTTCCGTATTGTCGCAAACTGCCAAAGAACATATACCAGGCGCGATTTCGCCGCGAATTGGCGGGTTTTATAGCGCCTGCGCGGCGCTCCATGAGGAAGCAGCGCCATGAAATTTCTCGCCGCGTGCGTCGTTTCAGCCGTCCTGGGGGGATTGTTCGTGATCTGGCTGATCGATCCGGCCAGCCGCCATCAAGCGTCGGCACAGGAACCGGCCTACCAGCCGAGCGGCCCGCAGTCGCCGCCAGCGAACGAACGATATCCGGCGTCGCCGGAGCCCGTGCGGTCCGGCCAACTGCTCTTTAATTCCGAGGGCCTCTCTCCCGAGGAGGCCATCGGTGTGGCCGTCTACGATTATGTGAACAAATCGGTCGTGAACGTCACCACGAAGAATACGAACACAGTGATGATGCTGGTGGACGTCTCCTCCGAGGGCTCGGGCTCCGGGTCAGTGCTCGACAAGGAGGGGCACATCCTGACGAACTACCACGTCGTCGAAGACGCCCAGAAGATCGACGTGATGCTCTTCGACGGCAACAGCTACGAAGCCAAACCAGTCGGCGCTGATCCGATCAACGATATCGCCGTGATCAAAATCGATGCCCCGCGCGACGCGCTCTTTCCGATTCGCCTGGGAGATTCGGCCCAGATGAAAGTCGGCATGCGAGTGTTCGCCATCGGCAATCCGTTCGGACTCGAGCGGACGATGACGACGGGCATCATCTCCAGCCTCAATCGCACGCTGCAGGTGACCGCGAACCGCTCGATCAAATCGATCATTCAGATCGACGCGGCAGTCAATCCGGGAAACTCCGGCGGGCCGCTTTTGAATTCGCACGGCCGGCTGATCGGCATGAACACGGCCATCGCCAGCCGCAACGGCCAAAGCGCCGGCGTCGGCTTCGCCATCCCCAGCAGCCTGATCGCCCGCGTGGTGCCACAGCTCATCGCTCACGGCCGCGTAATCCGCCCGGAGATCGGCATCCAGATGGTCAAGGTGACTGAAAAGGGAATGCTGATCGCGAAGCTGACGCCGGACGGACCGGCCGCCCGCGCCGGCCTCCGCGGGCCACAAATCGTCCGAAAGCGGCGCGGCCCATTGTCGTGGGAGACGATCGATTTCGCCTCTGCCGACCTGATCACGGCGATCGATGGCGAAGCGATCAAGAACGCGGACGATTTTTTGACGGCCATCGAGAGCAAGCGGCCCGGGGATCGCGTCGATTTGACGATCGTGCGCGAGGGACAAGAATTCAAGGTCCCTGTTATCCTGGGATCCGGAGAACGCGCGGCGTTCCGCGAGCGGCAAGATCCCCGCTTGTCCGCGCCGGGCATTGGCCGGTAACGATCGCGCGGGCGAGCGGCAACTTAGGAATCAACATCGTGGCGTTCGATCCCAAGGAACAGCGGCGGATCTTCGGCCGGTTTGCGACCGGCGTCACCGTCCTTAGCACAATCGCGGACGAGGAAACGTGGGGGATGACCGCCAACGCGGTGACTTCCCTGTCGCTCGAGCCGCCGCTCGTGCTGGTCGCCGTCGTCCGGCATAGCGCAACGGATGGCTATCTGAAAGCCAGCCGCTGCTTCGCGCTCAACATCCTCGCGGCCGATCAGAAACACCTGTCGACCCGGTTCTCGGGGCCCGGGCCGCGAGATTTTTCCGACCTCGAGACGAAGACCGCGGTGACCGGCTGCCCGATCCTCGTCGAAGCGATTGGCTGGGTCGATTGCCGCGTGGTCGAAATCTTTTCCGGCGGCGACCACGAGATCTTCATCGGCGAGATCGTCGCTGGCGACGCTCACGAAGCCGACAGAAAGCCCCTGCTCTTTTACGGCGGGCAATACTCGCGCCTGGCCGACTAGCACGGCTACATATTTGTTTTGGTGTCGCCCGCGTCTCCCAAGAGCGAGCCGAGCGCTTTGACGATCGCCGCGTCGTGGCGATGGTCCTTCGAATAGACGCGGAAGATCGCGAAGCTCGTCGGCAGCGACCGGAACAGCTCGTCGTCGTTGAGCTCCTGCACGGCCTCTTCGCCGGGATTGAGTAAGAAGTTTTGACCACCGGCCGGCCGGCGGCCGCTTGGCCGGTGATAGTGACGCGCCACGTCGACCCGCAGCGGAATCTCCTTCAGCTCTCGCGGCAAAAGGCCCCGCACGCGCTGCTCGACCAGGTCCGGCTCCGAGAAGATCGTGGTCCGCTCGGCCGCGCCGGTATGGAAGTTGAGCGTCCGTTCGCAGGCCATCTTCCAGCCAACGTTTCGCGAGAGAATGGCCGCCCAACGCATGCCAAGCTCGCGAAGCTCGGGATCTGTGCTCTCTTCCCAGCGCCCCACGTCGACCAGGAACGACGACTCGGTAAAGCGGCGATAGGCGGCGAGATGTTCGAGTGGATTGCCCGGGAACAGGCGCGGCATCGTTTCGGGAAAGACTTCCTCGAGCGCCAGATCGAGGGCCCGCACCGTACGGTGAAAATAAATCGTGCGAAACAAGTTGGCCCGTGTCTCGATGAAATTGATCAACGTCGGCAGGCCGCGGGCGTGAATCGTCAGTCCCGCGTCGGTGAAGAACGTGTAGTGCAACAGCCGCCACAAGTCGAAGGCCCGCACGTTGTAGCCCGACATGTAGGCGTCGCGGAGGACAAAATCCATGTTGTCGACCGTGTAGATTCCGCTGAACAGCGAGCGGAGCTTTCGCAGCCACTCGGGCTGCCCCTCCGAGCCGTCCCCGCGCGGACGCCGGATCAGCCAGGCGATCTGCCGGGGCTCGAGTTCTTCCAGGGGTTGAAGCTGGCCGCGCGGATTGCGGCGGACGCGCCGCAGCAGCTCCCCCAGCTCGCCTTCGATAATCTGCGAGCCAACGTCTTCGTGGGTGATGCCGAACTGATCGAGATAATGGTCATCGAAGAAATGGCCGAACGGGCCGTGCCCCACGTCATGCAGCAATCCCGCCATCCGCAGCAGGCTCTCGACGTACGCGCGGGAAGGGACGTTCGGGCAGGTCTCGCGCAGCGAATCGTACCAGTGCTCGATCGCGACCGACGCCAGGTGCATCACGCCCAACACGTGCTGGAACCGCATGTGCTCGGCCGAGGGAAAAACCCACCAGGCGGTCTGCAACTGGTGGATCTGCCGCAGCCGCTGCACCCAGGGGTGATCGATGATCTCCTGCTCGGCGACCTCTCCGGCCGGCAGCCCCGATTTCGAGATGAAGGGGATATACCCGTGAACGGGATCGTGCGACAGGCTTTCCGTCGAGAAATCTCGCACCATGGAAGAGTTATTGTAGAAGGCCGCCGAGGATCAGGCGAGCGCGCAATCACCCTGGGCGTGCCGCCAGCGTCAGCTGGCGGGTGCTTCTGCGTTTTGTCGGTCTGGAGCAAAGAATAAAGAATTAAGCACCGTCGGGCTTACGCCCGACGCTCGCCGGGCCGTCTTACGAAATTGTTGCCGCTCGACTATGATCCCGCGCGCCCTAGACCTTAATGGCGGCGTCATGTCCACGAGCGAATATCGAGTTTCCCTCGACATCTTTGGCGGGCCGATGGACCTGCTGCTGTATCTCGTGCGCCGCAACGAGGTCGAAATCCTCGAACTGCCGTTGGCCAAGGTCACGGCCCAGTTCCTCGAGTTCCTGGAAGTGCTGCAGTTTTTGGACGTCGAGCAGGCGTCCGAATTTGTCGCGACGGCTAGCGCCTTGGCGGAGATCAAAAGCCGCAGCGTCCTGCCCCGCCAGCCAGAAGAGACGCCAACCGAAGAGCCGCTCGACGACGAGCCGCATCATGATCTCGTTCACAAGCTGCTCGAATTCAAGCGGCTGCGCGAGGCCTCGCAGGCGCTCGAAGCGCAGGCCGCTTTGTGGCAGGAGCGCTATCCGCGCTTGAGCGATGAGCGCCCGCGCACAGGGCGCGACCTGGCCGACGATCTCATCAAAGAGGTCGAGCTATGGGACCTGGTGAGCGCGCTGGCGCGGGTGTTGCGACGCCGAACGGTCGAGCACGAAGCCAGCGTTCGTAACGACGATACGCCGATCTCCGTCTATATCGAGCGAGTGGCCGAGCGGGTTCGCCGCGAGCGACGCGTGGCCTTTAGCGCATTCTTCGACACGGCGACGAAACGTGGCGTGATCGTCGGGCTGTTTTTGGCGATCCTCGAATTGCTCCGGCACCATGCCTTTCGCGCCGAGCAGCCGATCGACTATGGTGAGATCTGGATCCTGCCCCCCGTTTCGGAGCCGGCTGCTCGGACCGAGGTCTCAGTGGGTGGACAGAACTCGCCCACACCGTGATCGAACCGCACAACGCCTGCATGAGCGAATCACCCAACGGCGGAACACCAGCCAAAACGATCGTGTTCGCAGGCGGTGGCTCGGGCGGGCATCTCTTCCCGGGCATTGCCGTCGCGCAGATCCTGGCTGCGAGCGGACGGCCCGTGAAGTGCGTCTTCATCGGATCCTCGCGCAACGTCGAACGGCAAATCGTCCGCGACCACGGTTTCGAGCACGTGGCCCTGCCCGTTGAGCCTTCGTCAACACTGCTGACTCGCCCCATTCGTTTCGCCAACCGCCTATGGCAAAGCGCGCAAGCGGCAAGCGACTATTTGCCCTCGTGTGGGGCGTCGGTCGTGATCGGCCTGGGCGGATTCGCCAGCGTCCCCGTCGTTTGGGCGGCCCGGCTGGCCGGCATTCCTCTCATCCTGTTGGAACAAAACGTCGTGCCGGGGCGGGCAACGTCCTGGCTCTGCCGCCGGGCCAATTTGACGTGCCTCGGATTCGCCGATGCCGCTCGCCGGTTGCCGAAGAGCGCCGCGTTCGCAGTCACCGGTAACCCGGTCCGCGGTCCGATCGCCGCGCTGGCAGCCGAGGCGGCCGATGGAGACATGCGCCGATCCGTGGCTGTGCTGGGAGGAAGCCAGGGCTCGTTGGCGCTGAACGAGGCGTTTCTTGGGTGCGTCGAACGCATGCCGGAACACTTTTCAAGCTGGCAGATCGTCCATCAGACCGGCACGCGCGATTTGCCCCACGTCCGCCGGAGGTACGAAGCGTGTGGGATCCGGGCGGAGGTGTCGGCGTTTTTCGACGACCCGGTGGCCCTCTATCGCAGAGCCGGTCTGGTTGTCTCGCGAGCCGGGGCACTGACCCTTTCAGAGCTGGCCTGCGCCGGCGTGCCGGCGGTGCTGATCCCCTACCCCAAGGC